>CALJIF010000032.1 GCA_937974275.1 uncultured Flavobacteriales bacterium | reverse complement strand
AATGAATTATCTTCATTGCCGGGGTTAGACAGCACAATAGCTTGTGATGTGCTATCGAAATACACTGTCGAGCAAGGACGTTTCGTAGTGTAGAAACGATCACGAATAAGTTGTTCGGGCTGGAACGCCGTTCTATTTTTTTGGTAGTCTTCCTGCGAATACAAGGTGCCTGCCACATCCGCACTCACAGGAACGAACGATCCGTTTTGTTTAGGATCATTGTAATGGACGTACTGTGCAAAACCGGCACTTTCAAATAGTGAATTTTCGATGCCGCAAGTATTGCACAACGCCGATCGGTCGGGAGGATTCTCAAGAAAGTTGAACGGATTGACATACACTCCCGATTGAGGCGTAATGCGCATTTCGGCTCGCAGTGTGCGCTCTGTCGTGAGCACGGCAATATTTTTGTTCTTCGATCCCGGGCCATACAAAAAATAGAAGAACGGATTCATGTAGCGTCCATCCAATTCCGGACGTGCAACATTTTGTACCGACACCGGTAAATCTTTAATGCTGCTTTCGGTTCCAACGACTACGAAAAACTTATATTCCCCCATGCGCGGATTCCTGCGCCAGCGTTGATTTTCAGTTACCCCTTGTAAATCTTTATGCAATTGCCATACTGCATCACGATACAATTGTTCTTCCAGCGAAATGTTGCTCGCTGTCGCTTTTTCGCGCAAAGATTTTACCCAGGTGCTGTCGCGGCGCATTTTTGCCATTTGCCCTTGTATATCCGATTCCGAAACGCCATGTGCTTCAGCAGAGCCAAAGTATTTTTCTTCATTGCGCGGATTTCCGATAATTGCGAAGGAATCTGTGATGGTCACTTCTTCGTTCCACGACAAATCCGGTGTGGCATGAAAGCCTTGACTTGTTTCTTCCCAGCTTCCGTAAAAGTTTAACCAACTATCCGGATTTTCGTAATTAAATCCGTTGGCAACGTCAAACTCTTTGTATTTGTAGGTTTCGTTCTGGTAGTAAATTTTGTAAAACAGCTTACCACCAAGAATGCGTTGGTGTTTCACTTTAAACGAGAAGGTGAATTTACCTCCGGGCAGTTGACGCACCGTTGGAATTTCGATCCCGCGTTGCACGGCGTTGCTAAGGTCAACAAGGAAAGAATCGGAAGAACTTTTCCAATTGTTCAGCGGTTGAAAATCGTAGGCTTCGAATCCCGCTCCTAACGGACGAAACAGGAACACTGCCAACAGTGCAATACATGAAAAGACAGTAAGTTGAACAACCCGTTTGCGCATGCGGTGCGAAGTTACACATTACGGTTGCACTATCGAAACAACAAACTGCTATCGCCGTAACTTAAAAAGCGATAATTGTTGTCGAGCGCATGTTGGTAGATGTGTTGGTGGTTGTTATTGGTGAATGCGGCCACCAGTAAGAGCAAAGTGCTACGGGGCTGGTGGAAGTTGGTGATCAGCGCATTCGCAATTTTGAACTGATAACCCGGAGCAATCAGCAGTTGCGTATAGCCGCGTAACTCATTCCTGTTGTATTCCCGCATCCAGTCTTTAATGGTGCGCAAAGCAACAACCGGATTGACATCGGGACCTGTTTGATACGGATCCCATTGATCAACGAACAACTGATCATGAAAACGTCCGGGTTCCAATACCAGTTGTCGCCCGAACCAATACAAACTTTCCAGGGTTCGCAATGCTGTAGTGCCCACGGCAATTACGGTTTGCCCGTGATGCGCAATAAGTTGTTCGATCAGTTCATAACTCACCACAATCTGCTCTCGGTGCATGATGTGGTCTTCCATGGTGTCGGATTTCACGGGTTTAAATGTTCCGGCTCCGACATGTAAACACACTTCTGCAGTACTGATTTTTTTATCGCGCAATTGTTGCAAGACATGTTCCGTGAAGTGCAATCCTGCTGTAGGTGCTGCAACCGAACCGGGCTGTTGTGCAAATACGGTTTGATAACGCTCCTGATCTTCTTCCTCTTCTTCACGATTCATGTATGGAGGAAGCGGAATATTTCCGATAATATCCAGCACTTCTGAAAACTGCATTTCTTCCGGGGTCCATTGCAACAACACTTTCCATTGATCATCTACGGGTTCAACTTTCGTTGCTTTCAGAACAAGATGATCATGTTGTAATGTGAGTGTTTCCTGTTCTTTCCATCGTTTCGCGTTACCTACGAAAGCTCGTATTTCTGCTTGTCCTGTTTGATGTAAAATGCGTGAAAAATCAATGGATCGATCTGCTGCGTCGGTGCAAAACAATTCAATACGCGCACCCGATTCGCGTTGCAAAATCATTCGTGCACGAACAACTTTAGTGGTGTTGAACACTGCAATACTTCCTGAGGGCAATTCTTCCGGCAATTCGCGAAAGACACGATCGGTAATCGTGCCGTTTTTATACACTAATAACTTAGAGGCATCGCGTTGTGCTAATGGGTATTGTGCAATGCGATCATCCGGTAGTTCGTAATTATAGTCTTCTATAGCAATTGCTCGCGGATCGGTCATGCGCAAAGATAGTTGCGATCATCATTCAGGCTGCACGTTATAAAATTCATTGCTTCTTCCGGCACCGGTTATAAGTTGCGGCAGATTAGACTATCTCCAGTCGTTCAGCATCCTGATTCTTGCTATATTTCCATTATGACCGTGTATTTGTTTCTGCAATGAGCAATTCCCGTAATCAAGCTTTGAAGGTGTTCCGTAAAACAAATCCTTTACTTGCCGTAGCGGTTGGTATTGCTTTGTCATTGATCCTAATGTGCATTGGCGATCATGAAATTTGGCTGGATGAAGCACACCATTTTTTGTTGGCAAAGAATGCAACGAGTGTTTCCGATTTGATTTCAGCAATGAAATATGAAGGTCATCCGCCTTTGTGGAATGTTGTAATAAAACTGTTACAAATAGAAACGGTAGGTCAACTTCAGGTATTAAGTGGGCTTATTATGTTGGTTGCAGCTTTGGTAATCGTTCTATTTGCGCCATTTTCTTCCATAACGCGGATAGCATGGGTGTGCAGTTATTTCTTTCTTTTCGAATATGCATTTATAGCCAGAAATTATGGCTTGAGCGTTTTATTTATTTTAAGCGCTGTTGTCATCTATACTTATAATAATCGCGCATTGATTCCCGTTGCGCTGCTCCTGGGTCTTGCATCGCTTACGCATGTATACGCGGGTGTACTGTCATTCGTGTTGATGGTGTTTTTCATTTGGGAGGCGTCCCGTCATAGTGTTCATCGTGTATCGTTGATTATCCCGGTAATACTCTTTACGTTGTTATTGGCAATAGGTATATATTGTTCGCGGCCGCAGACGGATCATTTTGTATTTGAATATCACAGCGCGGAAGTGCACTCTTTGCGCCGATTGGGTTCTATGTTTCTCATCCCGTTTAAGGCATTTTTTCACGTTCCCCAATTTACTTCAACACAATGGTGGAACAGCAATTTGTTATTACCCGATTGGAAGCCCGCTGCAGTGATGGTTGGTACTTTGGGATGGTTATTCCCGTTCTTCTATCTTTTCGGCGGTAAACGGAAATATGTCATCCTATTTGCAATAATGTTGTTCGCATTAGTAGTTGCTATCGGACTCACGCCTATGCCCATCTCGTTGCGACACTGTGGTTTCGTTATCGTTGCATTTCTGGTGTGTATGTGGTTGAGCCGAGCCGATTCACAATCACGAATTGAAAGCGGGAAATGGAATACAATTCGAAACGTAGCACTCAACTTGTTTTTTGTTGTTCAAATAGGAGCCGCGGGAATTGCAATTTACCGGGAGCGCAACACAACCTTTTCTCATGCAAAATCTGTCGCGGATTATATCATTCAAAAGGGAATTTCTGCTAATCAATTGTGTGTATATCCGCAGTATGCAGGACCTGCAGTGGCAGCATATATCGGAGCGCCTATATTTTACGCTGAAAGAAATACTTACGGAACTTTCGCTTCTTGGATGCTGAACGAGTTTTATATTGATGAAGAAACAATGTGGGAGCGCTGTCTGCAACAACAAAAAAATATGAATCGTCCAATGTTTATTGCTACAGCCGTGCCGTTGTCGCTTGAACACGAGAAGTTCGAATTGTTTGAATTGATTCGATTCTCGGGAGCAGCAGTGCAGGCTGAGAACTATGTGGTGTACGAGATTAAACCCAAGTAATCAACTTAGTTATTGTACATCTCACGTACTGATGCAGGCACGAGAAGTGATTTAATTCCGGCCACACTATCTGCGTAATAGCGATAATACAATTTACCCAAATGCGGAAACTCATGGTACTCGTGGTCGGGAGCACTACCCATTTTCTCTTGCGCTGCCTCCGGTGAAATGTTCCATTCGTTACCTAAGCGTATCGGGGAAGGTTCCATGAAGCTGATGTATAACAATTCCATCAGGGTATGGTCTTGTGTTTTATTGTAGTCGAGGTCGTCCTGTAGTTGTGTTCGATACTTGTCTAAGTTGCGTTGAAAAGCACTTCTCCAAAAAGTAAAATCTTCGTTAGTTAACATTCCTGCAACGGCAACGTTAGGTACAAATAAGGTTGCAATTTGAATTTCGTGACACCACATACATTTTGCGGGTTTGCCGGCTTCCCCCAATTTTTTTGGCGATCCCTCAATAAGCTTTCCTTGTGCATCGTACACTGCAAAACGTAACTGACCATTAGGCATAATGTCGAATGCTTCAAATGCTTCTGCGCGAAATGTCCCGGAATCAAGACTGCCGCTGCTTTCTACAGCAATGAAGGCGTAGTTCATCACGTCGGATGTGTCGCCACGAAATTCAATCAGCCGATGATGATTGCCGACAGCTGATTTTGTTACACCGAATAGCAATGGATTTTCCAATTGATGGTTGCGGATAAACTCGTCCAGTGTGGGAGCGACTCCTGTTATGGCGTAATAGTTTTCCGAAACACCGATTAACAACACCACAAATCTTGACAAGTCAATGAAACCGGATTCTTGATATTCCTCAGTGCGTTTAATTCTTTCGACGATGGTGTCCAATGCGCCCAAAGCTGATTCCGAAAAGCCAACTCTAGAAAGGTTGAGAGTTATTGTAATTGAATCGTTGAACGGTACAGCCTGATCGAAGCTGTCTTTGGGCAAGGTTGCTCCGACGTAAGACAAGGTCCAGCGTAATCCTTCACGCGCCATGTTCCAGTTTTCGGAGGGATACGATTTATGCCACTTTAACTTAATGGTGTGATCTATTGGTGCACGCGCAGGTTCTTCGCAATGCATGCCCGCAAATGCAATAATTAAAATTAGAAATACAATAACAGAATATTTCATTTTAATTGTTCAAAAGGAAACTGCGCTTTGGGCATTGCAAAAATATGGTAGAGTCCTACGCCACGACCAACGTCACAAAGAAAGATCACTGTATCGTTTCGGCAGGTGATGTTTTTGTAAAGTAGGTGGTGATGGTCTCGATAGAAGTTTTGTGGTTCTAGCGGAAGACTACACGGTGTTTCTTGTGTGAGCGGAATTGTAACGATTTCCTTTCCGCGCATACTGTATGCAATTGCTGTCAGCGTGTCGTGATGAATGGAAAAATCGGTGATGTAGTCCTGTGTAATGGTCTTCTTGAAATATTCATATTTAGGAAGTTGATCCGCTGTCACAATTTTTTGGATTTGCAGTATTCCGAATAGTGTCAGCACTGCGGTTACGATCGCGGATGCACGAAGATTGCGAATACCGGGAGCAACCAATACAATAAACAGCGCCAGGAATAGATACAGTTTGAAGTGTTGAACAAAAACAGGCGCATCAGTGAGCAATCGAGGTGGTAGTGCGCAAATTAAAATGGTAAGCACTGCGCTCAGCAATTGTTTTCTTGTTGTTGTAATGAGGATAAAAGGCGGTAGAACGAGTAGCGAATACGTTGAAGAATATCCTGATCCGATGTAGAGTAGGAGTAATAACAGCGCAAGAGGAACGGAATCTCGTTGTTGTGCATTTGTGCTGCGCATTAAAGCAATACCAAGAAGTACAAAAAGTACAATACTATTCACCGACGCAATCAATTGAGGGGAAAAGTGGAAATATGGAGCAGGATTTAAGATGGCATCGTATTGCCCCAGATGACGCAATAAAACAACTAAGCCGTGGTAGCTGTTGGAGTATGGATCATTGATGTATCCATCTGCAATACGGGGAAAGAGGTCAATGAAGTATAATTCTAATACTTCGCTCCCCGTTATGAACGCAGTAGCTATAGTTGCCAGCACGAAAGTGATTGCAGTGAAGATCGCAACACGAAAATGTTTGCGCACAAGGAAATAAAACACCAATACAACCGGTGTTATTTTTAATACAATTGCAAATCCAAGCCAGATACCGGCTAACACTGATTTTCCTCGCAGATGTGCCAGCCATGCTGCAATGAGAAGTGCTGTTATAAAAAGATAAGTTTGCCCGAAGGAAATATTCTGATAGATCGGAACAAGCATGGCGATCATAAATCCAACAGCATGCCAAGTGTTGTAGGATGAGTATTGTTTTAACAAGGCATGCAGCATATACACGAAAACGAATAAGCCAATGACATTAAACACGGCTCGTGCTGTATATGGATTTTTTATCAGCGTGAAAGGCTTATAGAACGCCGGTGTTTGTGGCGGAACGGAAGTGTGATCCAGAAACACATTGTATTCACCGGAGGATTGCACGGCTTCATTAAACCTGTGCACATCATAAACGGCTTGTGGATCTTCCGAATTAAAAAGTTGCGCTCCGTAATAGTAGTTCGCAAAATCCGACAACGGTTTATTATAACAATACACAATCACGCAGCATCCGAAGACGAGTATGGCAGAAGGTAACCACAACGAATAATGTATATCACGCAGCGATTTCATGAACGCAATTTGCTGTACCAATAATGTATTCCTGGTGGTGTCCAGCGGCGCAGGAACTGCTTCCATTTTTCACGGCCGCTTTTTTTATCCAGTTGGCAAAATAACGACTCTATTTTTTGTTCATTCCAATTACGCGTCTTGAAAATTGTTTCGCTGTGACTGTAGTATCCTAATGCAGCAAGAAGCAGTGCAATAGTTTCGGGATGATAGTAGTTGTCAACGTTGTTCGGGATGTAAACAGCATCACCCACCATTCCGAATCGTGGTTGTTCTGTGATTTTGCCGGATACACTATGATGCATGCGATTCGCAATTTCAGGATATGTGCGGATGTCAATAAGTTGATAACCTCTTGCTTTCATCCATTGGTCCAATTCACTGAAGCAAGACTGGTTCTCATAATAGTTCACCATGCAGAATTCAGTAAACACTACGCCGATTTTTTTCCGGTCGAGTAAATCCTGTGCTCCTTTTAGAATTTTCAATTCGCTGCCTTGAGTGTCGAGTTTTAAAAAATCGATGTGTTGCAGTTGTTGTTCTTCGCACAAATGCTCCAACGTCGTTTGTTGTACTTCATGTTGTGCAACAACTTCAAAACCTTCGGACCACGATTTTGTATCACCCATTCGTTGGGTATAGGATGCAAATAGTTTTTTGTCTGCTTGCATAAGTGAACTCATACTTGGATGAGCCGTGCTGTATAAGGTGGCAGTGCCTAATTCATCAGCAAGTGCAACGGGGAAACATTTTGCGGAATGGAATTGTGACGAATTGCGGTAACGTTCAACGAGAGTTGCATAAGATCTCGGATCCGGCTCGAATGCAAACAACCTCAAGTGACGATGCAGTTGCGGAATTAATTGGAACCCATTCCGGGCACCGGCATCAACTACCACTATTGGGCGACTTATTTCACGGGATACAACATCGCTCATGGTGCAGTTTGTTCTTGCTCTTGTTCACCGACATACACAATGATCGCCATACTTACGAATACCAAAGAAGCCATTTTATCTTCTTCCATGAAACCGTTAAAAATACCGTGTATAAAGTAGGTGAAGAATCCCAGTAATGCGCCGATCGCAATAGTTCTGTGGTATTCCGAACGACAACGCCGTACTACGTTTAAGCCTTTCATCACAACAGCAATAAATAACGCAATGTGTAACAAGAAACCTACCCACCCGCATTCTGCCAGAAAGGCGAGATAGTCGGAGTGCGCATGACCTTTGGTTCCATTAAAGGTGCTGGTGTACGTCATATCCTCACGCACTTGAAAGCGACCATAAAAGTATTTATATGTTCTTGGTCCATAACCAAACACGGGTCGATCAAGACCCATGCGAACTGCACACTTCCAGCGATTGATGCGTTCTTTGTTGGAGGCGTCTGTTTCAATATTGGTGATTGATTTGAAATGATCTTCCACATCACCTTTGGAACTGATGGCTTCAGTAGCGGATAATTTTTCTACGATCAAATCTTGTGCAGCAAAGAGTGTAACTCCCCCCGCAATAAGCAATGCTAAGAAAACAGAGCCGGAGGCTTTCCAACGTATTAGGATATACAGGCCCAATGCTCCGCCAAGACTCAACCATGCCGCACGCGAATACGAAAAGAATTCTACTCCAAGCAATAGAATTAGAACAACAAGAAAACCATATTTCAACAATGTGCCGGTTGCGTTGCGAAAATGATAGAAAGCCAGCATTGCTATCATTGGAATTATGAACGCTAAGCAAGCGCCGTATACCGTATGGTCGTTATAAAATGGTTTCGGCATGTAGTAGGATGTCTGCGGAAGAAAATCTAGTGCGCTATGACGAACCATCGTATTGAGAATGGGTAGTGCCATGCCCGCGAGATACAGTAAAATCAATTGTTCCGGCTTTTTTTCTTTGCGCATCCATTGTAACGCCAAATAGAAAAATACGCCGGTATAGCATATTCTGATGAGTGTGTATTTGGCAGAAACCAGCATGAGTTCACTATTGAGCGTACATACGATCAGCCAAATAACCTCAAGAGCCAAAAGCGAATTAATCACACCTTTCCATAAATCACTGCGCAAGCCTGCGAAGCCTGCTGTGGAAGCGATAAGCAGCAACAGGAGTATTCCGATGATGGGCTCGGTAGGCAATTGCACTTCGGATTCGCCGAGTAGCGATACACCAACAGAAAGGGGGGCCAACAAAAATGCAGCACGCAATAAGTTTGCTTTATGAAGTAGAAAGTAGCCAACTACTAATAAGCCAAAACCTAAAAAAATTGGCGCATAAATTAACACAAACCGACTCGTCGCAATAGCCAACATGGAGAGTGCGCAGAGCACAACGCAGCACAATGCGATCCAGATTTCATAACGTATGCTTCGGATGAAATTCACGCGTATTGATTACTTACGAAGTTGTTGCACAACATATTTGAAATATAGCGCAGCGAGAATAAGAAACAGCGAGCCGAAGAACCCCATTGCAATGTTAAAGCCTACTAAAGGATATGCGGGTTTGTAAATCGGATATGCAGGATCGATGTTGTAAAATTCAGGGATGGGACGCATCGCTATATTTCGGGCATTTTCATACCGCGATTTCATTACACTGAGCATTTCCTGCTCGTAAATAAATTGTTGGGAAAGTATTTCCTGTTCCGGATTGGAGCTGCCTGTTTGTGTGGCAATAATCATGTTTTTCAGTAATGGATAATTGCCTTGTTTATCCTTTCGCAGATTGCCGATTTTTGCTGCCAAACTGTCTAATTCAAGTTGCTTGCGATCTAATTCTTGTTTAAAAACATCTGCAGCCATTTTAGTGTTCGCTTTGTACATTTCTTGTCTGAAACGCCCACCCACCGCAACAATGTAATTCACGATTTCAGTCGAAAATTTGGGATCATACGTTTCTGCCTCTACAACAATGGACATGATGTTAGTGCGATTGCAAAATACGCGTTGACGGTACTTGTCGGTTAGTTGTTCAGGCCATGTTGGATCAGAGGTGTCAATTTTAAAATACTTGACCAAATCAAACTTTTTAACCACTGAATCTTTTAATCGCTCAGAATTCAATATTTGTAACAGACGGTCAGCTTCTGTATCATAACCCAGTTTCGGATCTTCCACGGTTTTTTCGAGGGAAACTTCGTAAGGCACAAAGAATGAGGCCTTTGCTCGAAAACGTTCTGTCATGAGGCTGGTCGCCACAATCGATAATATCGTGCAACTCAATACGGTGATTACAATAATTTTCCAGTTCTTCAAATACATATTGAAAACTGCCGAGCGCGTTCGCTTTTCTTCAAAAACATTCATGGTACAACTATTACTTGCTCAATAATAGCCAATTTATCGCTTCGAGCGATTGTTCCGCTGCTGTGAACGGGTTTTACAGGAGCGTAAGTTGTCCGGGTGTTGGCGCGAACAGACGATTATTCCAATCGCGCATCGTTATCAGTGTATTCAACGGTTCCTGCATGGGCTCGTCGGATAAATCATACGTGCCGTAATGCATAGGAATAAATTTATGTGCACGCAATTCATCAAATCCGCGCACTGCTTCTTCCGGATTAACATGCGATTGTTGCATCATGAACGAAGGTTTATACGCGCCAATCGGCATAAACGCATGAGTAATGTTGGGGAAGATTACTGCAGCATCACGAAAGTGAGTGTGATAGGCTGTATCGCCGGCGAAGTAGATGCAGTGTTGATTTGTTTCCAACATAAACGCGCCCCATAACTCGCGATTAGTATCGTGCACGTAACGACGATTCCAATGTTTGGCAGGTAAAAAACTGACACGCGGAAGTTGTGCATGATCCGGAAATTGCTGATACCAGCCGGCTTCGTGAATGGTCTTGGCGCCTTCACGTTTAATCAATGGTGTCATTCGCAGCGGGCAATACACGATAACATCGGGATTGCGTTTTACGATTTCTTTGAAACTTCGACGATCGAAATGATCACGATGTGAATGGGACAGCAGGATCAAATCAATCGGCGTGATTTCGTGGGTGCGAAACGGCGAACGAAAAGCGCGCTTAATACCGGGCAAATCGTAACAAATAGGATCCGTTAAAATGCGTTGATTGTTGATGCGAATGATAAACGTGGAATGTCCAAGCCATACGAATGCATCGGGACCATCCTTAAATATGGAGTGATCTTCTGTAACGGGTAACGTAAATGGTTGACGTTTCTTTTCGGCTTTTTGAGGATTGGGAGTCAACATCCATTTCAATACTGCGCTGAATCCCGCACCAAATTCACCGTCTTCATTCATGAACCTACCGTTACTTGTCGGCGTACCTGCATATTCCGGGCGAATGCTGCGTAACTCGGGATTGTTAACGTATTGGATGTTGCTCATATGTACCTGCGAACTTATGCTGTTTTACGTTCCGTAAGCATGCGTATAATGCCGAAGAACCAACTTAACGGAATCAACTTTCTTGTGAACAGTGTAAAACGTCCTAAAAAGTCGGAGGCATAACGTAATCGAAAGTTGTTGTCGTTAGCGGCTTTCCAAATAGTTTTCGCAACTACTTCAGGCCCGGGGGCATTAGCTCCGAAATTCTTCGAATTGCCCAATACACGCTGTTCGTATTCCCTGTAATCATTCAAACCTTCTTTGCGGAAAAGATCCTGAGAACGATCGTAGAAATCGGTTTTAATTGGACCCGGTGCTACGTTTTTTACTTTAATATTAAATGGCTTCAATTCGTAATGCAACGATTCTGCAAATCCTTCAACTGCCCATTTGGTGCCGTGGTACACAGAGTATAATGGAAACGTCACCCGTCCTCCGATGGAAGTTACGTTGATGATGGTACCGTTTTCGCGCCCGCGAAAATGTGGAAGTATAGCGCGAATTACATTCATCAATCCGAAAACATTGGTGTCGAATTGACGCTGTATTTGTTCGGGAGTAGAGGCTTCAAAAATTCCGATGGCGCCATATCCTGCATTGTTCACCAGCACATCAATTTGCCCGAACTCCTTAATGGTTTCGGCGATCGCATGTTCAATGGAATCTTGTTGAGTAACATCCAAAGGCTTCAACACCACATTCGGCCAGTGTTGCATCTCGGTTTCTTTGTTGGGATTGCGCATGGTTGCTACTACACGCCAACCGTTAGAACTGAAGTGACGTACAGTTGCTCGCCCTATTCCTGATGATGTTCCTGTAATGAATATTGTTTTCATAACTGTAGCTAAGGTCGCGTTCGGAATGAAATTATTTTAAACAGTTAAAAGATAACATTACAGTCTCCAAATTGTTGAATTATCACTCCATCTAAAACGGCAAACAAAATACTAGTCGTAACTTCGAACATCAATACTATTTCTATGCTCGCTACTATTCAACATAAAGGATTTACGTACAAAACCGATTTGTCACGACCGATAGATATTTCTGTTCCGATGAATTCCAACGGACCCCGTGCCTGGTATGTAGAGCCAATGACTATCGAGCCGGTACGCACAGAACAATGGATTGGAGCAGTGGCTGAAGGCGGTTCTGTCAACTTTAGAAATATCTTCTTTAATCCGCACGGGCACGGCACACACACCGAATGTTTGGGACACATCACACCCGAAGTACACAGCGTGAACCGGCATGTAAAACAATATTTTTTCATTGCGGCACTCATTTCCATTTTACCGGAGGCCTTGGAAAACGGAGATTACGTAATTACGCGAAACCAGATCGAAACTGCACTTGACGGTCGTCGTCCGGAAGCTGTGATCATTCGCACGATTACAAATACACCTGCGAAGCTGCACATGAACTGGTCCAATTCCAATCCCCCCTATTTGTTGGAAGGGGCAGGAACTTATCTCGCGCAAATTGGTGTGAAACATCTGCTGATTGATTTGCCTTCTGTGGATCGGGAATCCGACGAAGGAAAACTGTTGTGTCATCATGCATTTTGGCAAGTCTCCGAGAACCCGCGTATGGATGCCACCATTACAGAGTTTATCTATGTGCCCAATGAAATTTTTGACGGCGATTATTTACTGAACCTGCAGTTTGCGCCTTTCGAAAATGATGCAGCTCCTTCTCGTCCGGTCTTGTTCCGTATCATCAAGTAGTCATGAATATCGAAGAACTGCGCGAGTATTGTTTGAGTCTTCCGCATGTTACCGAAGACTTTCCTTTCGATGAAGACACGCTGGTGTTTCGCATTGGCGGAAAAATATTTCTTCTTGTGAGTATTTCATCTCAACCTTTACAATTTAATGTAAAATGCGATCCTGAACTTGCCATTAGTTTGCGTGAACGTTACGATTTTGTTGCGCCGGGTTATCACATGAACAAAAAGCATTGGAATACCATTCATGAAGCCGAACAGGTGGAACGTTCATTGTTGCACACGTGGATCCGACATTCGTACGACCTGGTATTCGCGTCGCTTACAAAGAGTCAACAGCGATTGCTAACCTGACAATTATATTCTGACGTACCTTTGTGGGTATGAAGAAGTTGTTGGTGTATTTTATTCAGGGTATTATCGTTGTTATTCCGGGAGCAATCACGCTACTGATTTTGTATCGGGTGGTGTTGTGGCTGTTGTCCTTGTTTACTTCTCTGGATACGATAGTGCATCCTTATGCCGATCCTTTGCTCATTGTTCTTATCGGAGTGTTGCTGATTACTGTGATTGGCGCTTTTGCAAGTAACGTGTTGGCGCAGTTGTTCATGTCACAGTTTGAGAAAATCCTGGAACGCATTCCAATTGTGAAACACATTTACTCGCCGGTAAAGGACGTGACGTCTGCATTTATCGGCAATAAGAGAAAATTCTCGCGACCTGTTTTGATAACGACAAATGCAGCGAGCAACATCCGTGAGTTTGGGTTTATTACCGATGATGACTTGCATGAATTCGGGATCAACAAGGAGTATGTTGCGGTGTACGTGCCTCATTCGTATGCTATTTCCGGACGATTGTTGGTGGTGCCCATGAAACAAATTGAAATTTTAGACGTAGATGCTGCGGATACCATGAAGTATATTGTATCCGGAGGTATTACCGATATTGACGAAGACGAACCTAAAACCAATAAACCATGAAAAAGTATTTTACATTGCTGATGCTGTTAACTGCATCATTTGCCTTCGCGCAAAAAATTAAGATCAAAGTAGAAGAACAAAACGAAAATATTGGAGGCGGTAAGCATAACGCACTGGTTGTAGTTATTTACGATTCGAACAAGGATGATATTGAGAAGGAATGGAAATCGTTGATGAAAGATTACGATGCGAAGGTGAGTGGTAAGGATGAGATTTTCGCGGACAATGCCATGATCAAGGCGATGAGTGAAAATACGGTGGACGTATATGCACGTGTCGAGAAGGTTAACGACAAAGAGTGCAAATTGATAGTTGGATTTTTGATGGGAGAAACGTGGTTAAGCAGTTCCGGAAATAAAGCCGCTTACAATGCTGCGGAAAAAATAGTGAAGGACTTTGCCAACAAAACGACAAAGGACGGAATGGCCGGTATCACCAAGGCGGAGAACAAAAAGTTGAAAGAGTTGAAAGATGATAAGTCCGATTTGGAAAAGAAGAACGATAATTTGAAAAAAGACATTGAAGATTACAAAGCGAAACTGGCAAAGGCGGAAGAGGATTTAAAAAAGAACGAAGAAGACCAGAAGAAGAAGCAACAGGAAATCGACGATCAGCAGAAGAAGGTAGATGCAGCGAAGGCAAGGGAAGGATCGGTGGAGTAAAAAGAAAGGGACCCGTTATCGAGTCCCTTTTTTGTTGCCTGTACCGCTTTCTCACGCGACTAATCCCCCGCGTCGCATCCCACTCTGCGTGGTACAGACCAAACCAAATTTATTAGCGTACAATCTGAATCTGCTGACGCTGCACCGCACCGTCTGTTACGATTTCGATGATGTATCCGCCTTGTTGCAATGAAGTAGTGTTCATGGTATGGCGGAAGTTTCCTGTTCCGATCGCACCCAAATCATCGTTCATCACAATACGTCCGGTCATGTCCATTACACGTACTACTACGTTTGCAATCGGAGTCACTGCATCAATGTTCACGTTCATTTCTGTTGTTGCAGGATTTGGGAATAAAGTGATAGCGGCATTAGATGTATTTTCTACTACTGAGGTTACTACCGGCAATGGAATCATGTTACCACCTGCAGGTAATGCTACCCATAAACCGAATGCAGGACCGTTGCTGTTATTCGCTGGATTCAAGAAACCTGAAGCAACCACTGCCAATGATGCGCCTTGTAATCCTAATGTTTGCAATGGAGCAGCGTATGAAGCAACTACGGTGTTACCTGTTGCATCTGTAATGCTGATCGCGTAATCTGCTGTTGGTAAAGAAAGGTATGCGCCGGTATATTGACCGTAAGCAATATCATCTACTAAAGTTGCGCCTGTAAACGCTTCTTCTACGTCAACAATTGGAGCATCGGTTGAACCGTGCAATACAACAATGTCTGTGTTTGTTGGTGTTGCACCTGTTTCTTGTGCCAACGCAAATACATCTAATGTGAAAGGTTGTGCAGGAGAATAACCTGTTGGTGATACAATCCCGTTTGCTGTGATGATGTACTTCGTGTTGTTCATCAGCGTGATGCCGCTGAAACGAATTACTTCCTGTGTTGTGTCGGTGCTGTTAGGTCCGCAGATGGTGATATCAAACGGAGTTCCTGCAGGAGCATCAACGAATGGAGTTGCTGTGCGGAATGCGAAGTTGTCGATCAGTAATGTATTGTTCAACCATACGTCAACTGTTGCAGCAGCTGCATCAGCGCAGTTGTGGATGATTTGTGCACGTGTTGTAGATACCGGCACTGATGGCAACTGTACCAAGTTTCCGCCTGCAGGTAATGCTACCCACAACCCAAACGCAGGACCATTGCTGTTGTTTGCAGGATTCAAGAAACCTGAAGCAACTACTGTTAATGCAGCACCGCCTAAGTTCAATGTTTGTAATGGAGCTGAGTATTCGGCAACTACATCTGTACCTGCGCTGTTACGAATCTGTACGTTGTAATCAGCAGTCGGTAAGCTCAAATAGTTCGCTGTGTATGCCCCGTAAGAAATGTCGTTGATTAATGTTCCAACGCCTACAGCAGTTACGTCAACAGTTGGAGCATCGGTTGAACCGTGCAATACCAATACATCGGTGCTGGAAGGATTGGACCCGGTTTCACGGCCTAATGCGAAAATGTCCAGATCAAATGGTTGTGCAGGAGAATAACCTGTTGGTGATACAATACCATTTCCAGTAATAACATAAGTTTCGTTCGCCGTAAGTGTTACACCGCTGAAACGAATTACTTCTTGAGTTGTGTCGGTGCTGTTAGGTCCGCAGATGGTAAGGTCGAACGGAGTTCCTGCCGGAGCATTAACAAATGGAGAAGCGGTGCGGAATGCGAAGTCGTCCAATAACAAGGTATTGTTCAACCAAACATCTACTGTTGCTGCTGCAGCGTCTGCGCAGTTGTGAATGACTTGTAAACGTGCCGTTTGCGCGTGAAGGGCGCCTGCTAGTGACAAGGCGCTGACTATTGTAGCTAGTTTATTCATAATAGTGGGTTTTATGTAAATACATGCATTCAACACACCGCACGAAAGAATGTTTAACGAAAAAGATAAAAGATTAAACAATTTTAACATTTTAATTCTCGCGAGGCCGAATCGGAATTCTGTAAATTGTTGAAATACAGGCCATCGTGTATGAAACACACTTTTCCTTACCTTTGGCGTCCCTAAATAGGAAAACATGGAGATGCGCGATTTGGTGGCAAATTTCACCACACAACTAAAGGAAGCTCTTGAAATTGGAAGCAAGGTTCAGTTGAATCCTGCCGGATCAATTGCTAATGTGGTGATCTCCGGATTGGGCGGCTCGGGAATTGGCGGTAGTATTATTGCTGAGTTGGCATTTGCAAGCAGCAAAGTTCCCGTGCAGATTACCAAAGGTTATTTCATTCCCGCATCTGTTAACTCCGACACCTTAGTTATTGTGAGCTCGTATTCGGGTAATACCGAAGAAACATTAGCGTGCATGGAACAAGCGATGGCTGTTGGTGCGCGTGTTATTGCAATCACATCGGGTGGAAAGGTTGCAGAAATTGCTGCCGCAAAAAAATTAGAACACTTTATTGTTCCGGGAGGAATGCCTCCGCGCTCGTGCTTAGGTTATTCGCTGACGCAGTTGGTGTACGTGTTCCGTCATTTTGGTTTGTTGCCTGCCGATGCAGTAGGATCCATTGAACAATCGATAACATTGTTAAATCAGGAGTCGACTTCAATTAAAGAATTAGCGGCAACTACAGCAAAAATGTTGCACGGTAGAATCCCGGTAATTTACAGCACTTCGGATTATGAAGGCGTGTCTGTTCGTTTCCGTCAGCAGTTGAATGAGAATGCGAAAGTGTTGTGCTGGCATCATGTTATTCCTGAAATGAATCACAACGAATTAGTGGGATGGGCCGGAGGAAGTGAAGAGTACGCTGTCGTGTTGTTCCGTGACCCTCAGGAATACGATCGCAATAATTTGCGTATTGAAATTAATGCCGAAATCATTCGTAAATACACACCGCATTTCATGGAAGTGTATGCAAAAGGAAATTCAACCATCGAAAAAACAATGTATCTGATTCACTTCGGTGATTGGGTTTCTGTGGAACTGGCTGCTCTTCGAGGCGTTGATGCTGTTGAGGTGAACGTGATTAATTTCCTCAAAGGGGAATTGGCGAAACACCAATAATGAACAGAACGGTAGCACTGCATCGTCTCGGTCTTGTTGATTATCAGGAATGCTGGGATCAACAGGAGTTGTGGTTCAAAGAAATCATCGATCTTAAAATTCGTAACCGCGATCTACCGGAACAGGAGCAGATCGCAACGCAGCATCATCTGATTTTGTGCGAACATCCTCACGTGTACACCTTGGGAAAAAGTGGCAAGGAAAGTCATTTGCTGGTGGATGAATCGGGCCTTCGTGATATACACGCGAAGTATTACAAAATCAATCGTGGTGGAGATATTACCTATCATGGCCCGGGACAATTAGTGGGTTATCCTATTCTCGATTTGGATTGTTTCTTCACGGACATTCACCGTTACTTGCGCACATTGGAAGAAGTCATTATTAAAACGTTGGCGGAATACAATGTGGCCGGAGAGCGATATCCGGGTTATACCGGAGTTTGGATTGATGCGAATGACCCGATTAAAGCACGAAAAGTTTGTGCGATGGGCGTACGAAGCAGTCGTTGGGTAACCATGCACGGCTGGGCGTTCAATATCAATACGGATCTCAATTACTTCAAACATATTGTTCCGTGCGGCATTGACGATAAAGCCGTGACTTCCTTGCAGCACGAGCTTGGAAGAGTGGTAGACATGAATGAGGTGCAGGAAAAATTGATGCGCCATTTTCAGACGGAGTTCGACTGTACACTTATTTCAAAGTCGTAACGAACTTTTGTGCGGCAGTAGTCGTACAACTACTGTGAAATTCATTCGCCAATTCTTCAAAGTGTTTTTTTGGTCTTTAGCAATCGTTCTGATTGCGGCGAATGCATTTATCATTTTCTCCGGTAGAACATACTTGTACAAAGGATTAGCGAATACGTATTTGAAAGGTCGTTCGGGTCCGTCAGCAATGGAATATCATATTTTTTACAATCGCAGCATTGCTTCGGGAACACCTCAAGTATGGCCAAAAACAAAGCGATACAATACTGCAGTTCTTGATCAGGCGCTGTGGCAGAAAATAGAATCCCTGGAAACCGGCTCTTTCGTTGTTATTCACCACGACTCGCTGGTGTTTGAAAAGTATGCATTGGATTTCAGCGATACGTCTGCAACGAATTCGTTTTCAATGGCGAAAACTATCGTGAGTGTTTTAATCGGCTGTGCTTTGCAGGATGGTAGTATTGCATCCATCGATGAACCTGCTGTAACGTATGTTCCTGAAATGAATACACCTCAATTCAAGAACATCACTATTCGTCATCTACTGAGTATGAGTTCCGGAATTGCATTCGATGAAGACTATGTAAATCCATTGGCATATCCTGCAGAAGCGTATTACGGTACAAATCTTCGAAAGCAGACTTTTGCTTACACTGACACAACACTATCACCCGGCAAATATTTTGAATACCTGAGCGGGAATACGCAACTCCTCGGATTTGTTTTGAAAGCCGCCACAAAAAAATCGGTTGCGGAATATGCTTCCGAAAAGTTATGGAAGCCTTTGGGTTGTGAGCGTGATGCTTTATGGAGTCTGGATGATGAAGGGGGTGAAGAAAAAGCATTTTGTTGTGTGAATTCCAACGCGCGCGACTTTGCACGCATCGGGAAGTTGTATCTGGACAGCGGAAGATGGAATGGTGTGCAGATTGTGCCGGAGTGGTATGCGCTGGAATCGGTGAAGACACAAGGATTAAAGAACGACGACGGGACACCGAATACCAATTATGGTTTAACCTGGTGGCTCATTCCGGAGTACAAGGGCAAATATGTTTTTTACGCACGCGGAATTTTGGGGCAATACGTTTTGTGTGTTCCGGAAGATGATCTGATCGTGGTGCGTTTGGGTCAAAAGCGTTTACCCAATGATAGCGACGACACACCGCAGGATGTATATCACTATCTGGATGCTGCGTGGCAGATCATTCAATCAAAATAAGACGAATGCGTAAATTAGCGCATTATGAGAAAAGATATTGAGCATCCGGAAGTGGATGATATCATAGTTGCAGTGGCAATGGAAGAAAAGAAAGGCGTGAAAGAATACAACGTGTATTTACTGAACTTGTATGAAGAGCCTTTGAAGAATGTGTTGATCAATTCACGCGGTTATGGAGAGTTAAATGGTCAGCCGCGAAAGACCTCGGAGCTGCGCCATTACTTCGAAGAAATTTCTGCGTTGGATTACGTGAAAGTGGAGCCCATTATGGAAGATACGTTCGGTATTAATAATGAATACTGGATCAGTTTTTACATGGGCGATAAGCTATACGACAAGCGCTATGTATTCCTGCCGGAAACAATCATTGAAAGAAACATGATGACCGTTCCTCTGTTAGGCGCGCCGGGCGTTATGATACGGTAAACGTATCCGCATCGCGACCCACAGGAAAATGTGCGCGGAAGTCGACGAGATCTTTCATCGATAAACGCGATGTTAAAATTTCTTCCGTTGCAATCAGCGCCGAGGTAATGGGCTCACCTTTAAAATCCAAGATCACACTGTCGCCGGTGTGATAGACCTGATGCGCGTCATTACCAATACGATTTACGCCAATCACATACGCCTGATTTTCCATGGCTCGGGCTTGTAACAATGTTTTCCAAACATTCGATCGGCGTTCCGGCCAGTTGGCAACATAAATCAATACATCATAATCGGCCACGCTTCCATCCGCATTCCAGCGATTGCGCGACCATACCGGGAATCGCAAATCATAACAAATCAGCGGACGTATTTTCCAGCCTTTCAAATCCACGATCAACGGCTGTTGTCCCGAAGCATAGTGTTGATCTTCTCCCGCCATGCGAAACAAGTGTCGCTTATCGTAAGTTTCGTAAGTGCCATCAGGTCGAACCCAAAACAAGCGATTCATAAATTGGCCGTTTTCTTCGGCAATAATGCTTCCGGTTATAACTGCATTATATAGTACGGCTTGTTGCCGCATCCAGGCTAATGTAGGGCCGTCTGTTTTTTCTGCCAGCGGAGCAGGATTCATACTGAAACCCGTTGTAAACATTTCAGGTAAGACAATCACGTCAACAGGCTCATCAATTTTTCGCAGCAAGAGTGTAAAGTGCTCTAAGTTGCGCTCCCGGTTTTCCCAATAGAGTGACGATTGAACGGCGGCAATACCAATGGTTTCAGCAATCATAATAAGCGCGGTTATAATTTGCAGATAATCTCGGCTGCTTTTTCCAAGGTTTCATTCCGTTTGGCGAAACAGAAACGCAGCATGTTATCCTGCACGGGTTTGTGATAAAAAACAGAAATCGGAATCGCAGCCAAACCTGATTCTTTAATCAGTCGCACGGCATAATCGGTGTCTTTTTCTGTTGTGATGTTTTTATAATTCAGCAACTGAAAATACGTGCCCGGAGCAGGAACGAATTCAAATCGCGAACCCTTGATCAGTTGAATGAAATAGTCTCTTTTCTCCTGATAAAAATTTCCCAATTCCAAATAGTGCTCGCGTTGCTTGAGGAATTCTGCCAATGCGTATTGAGCAGGCGTATTAACAGAAAATACCAAGTATTGATGCACCTTGCGAAATTCTGCCATGAGCTGTTTCGGTGCAAGGCAATACCCGATTTTCCATCCGGTGGTGTGATACGTTTTCCCGAACGATGAAACGATAAAAGAGCGTTCGGCAAGTCCGGGATATCGCGCCACACTTTCATGTGTGCGACCATCGAAAATGATGTGTTCGTATACTTCATCCGACAAAATGATGATGTCGGTTTTTTTAGTCAACTTTTCCAGCTGCTTCAAATCATCAGCGCTCATCACGGCTCCGGTCGGATTATGCGGTGTGTTGATGATGATCATTCGTGTTCGGTGATTGATCACTTTTTTCACCGCATTCCAATCGATCGTATAATCGGGTGCTTTCAATGAAACGTAGATTGCTTTGCCTCCGTTCAGTTCGATAGCGGGCTCGTAACAATCGTATGCCGGCTCCAGAATAATGACTTCATCACCTTCACGCACGACTGCGCCAATCGCAGTGTAAATAGCTTGTGTAGCTCCTGCCGTAACTGTTACTTCCGTTTCCGGATCGTAGTTGGTTTGATAGAGTTCGGCTGTTTTTATGGCTATTTGCTCCCGCAAGGGTAGAATACCGGGCATGGGCGCGTATTGGTTATGCCCTTTTTTCATCGCATCATTCACGAGTTCGCGTAAAGGCTTCGGGCATTCAAAGTCCGGAAATCCCTGAGAAAGATTGATGGCCTGATGTTCGCCCGCAAGCTTTGACATTACGGTAAATATCGTTGTTCCCACGCGGGGCAATTTGGATCCAAGTGTTCCTGTAAATTCAGGCATATATAAAGTACTTGAGGTTGTTGAACGTGCATAAAATTAGCAATGTTTCCGCGCCTTTGCTCGTTTTAGTTAACCTAAGTTTAACGCTGATAGCGCTTTCCTGCTTCAAATAGGTTACCTTTGTAACTCATTCTAATACAATTAATAAATGATCATTACTGACAAGCACGTGGTAGCAGTGAGTTACCATCTCACAGTACCCGGCGAAAATGGCGGGGAAGACACAATCGAACAAACACGCCCCGAAGATCCTATGGTATTCCTTTTTGGAGCCGGGATGTTATTGCCGGAATTTGAAGGTAACCTGCACGGAAAGCGTGTTGGTGACGCTTTCGATTTCCGCATCAGCGCAGCAAACGGTTATGGCGAGTATATGGCAGACCATATCGTTAAGTTGCCTATCGAGAATTTTTTGGACGAAGCAGGTAAATTAGATACGGAAATGATTGCTGTTGGCAAGAACGTTCCTATGGTGGACAGCGAAGGCAATCGCCTTTGGGGTCGCGTTACCGAAATCGGTGTTAACCATGTAGGTATGGATTTCAATCACCCATTGGCCGGCAAAGAATTACACTTTGTTGGAGAAGTTGTTGAGGTGCGTCCTGCAACACAAGAAGAGTTGGATCACGGTCACGTTCACGGACCGGGGGGTCATCACCATTAAAAAGAAAAAGGCTGATCCATCGATCAGCCTTTCTTTTTATCTATAGATTTTACAGATTCAGAAAATCCTTCCAGTCGCCGAGGTTCGCCATTACCTGAATCTGGCGGTACTTCTCGTGGAATTCTTTGTCGTTCTGAATGTTGTTCAATTGATCCAAACGATATTTATCGAAATTGCGCAACGCCTTAATCTCATCAGCGGAAAGCGTTTCACCGCTGTATTCACGATCACGCAAATCATTGATGCTCACAACACCGCCAATTGATGCTTTGGTGAAGTATTGTTTAAGTATGTCGTTACGGAGTGCCATATTATTCATGCAAATGTAACGAGTAAATGCCCCGAAAAGTTACTCGTACCGTGTTGTAATTTTCAACACGAACATGTTAACCGTTCCTTAACAGCCAATCGGATTACTTTGGCAGCGATACTTTACGTTCCAATCCGCTCAAACTGTCTTGCAATTTCAATGCATACGCTTCATTCGGATTTACCTGCAACACTTTATTTATAAGTCTGCGTGATTCGGGATAAAATGCAACGGTTCCGGTATAGTTCCGGGCAAGAATCAAAGTTTTCGTAACGTCCGCCGAATCTGCCCTCCAATTGTTCAACGCCAACTCGTTGGAAGCCGCAGCATTTAATCCACCCTGCAATTGGTCTTTAGCTTCAGGGTTAAGTTCTATCGCTTTAATGAACGCTTCTTTCGCGGTTCCAAATTGTCTGCTCATAAAACTTGCTCCCGCATAATCTGCCCATGCTCCTTTGTCCTGCGGATTCATACGCGCTGCATAGCCTAAATAGCGCGCCGCATTTACATAATCCTGTTTTTGCGCATAACTATTCGCCGTGTTAATGTACATCTGTGTGTAGTTGAGCAAAATCGGGTTGCGCGGAAATATCGGGCTCACTTTTGCCCATGCTGCAGCCGACTGATCAAAATCTTTTTTGTGATAGTACGCTAATCCCAGATTTAACCAACCGTTAACATAACGCGGGTGTAACGTCGTGGCTTTCGTCAAATATTGAATGGCAGTATCTGCATAGGCATACACCTTCAAACTGTCTTTGCCCAGAAACTCTACGCCGCGATCCATGAATCGTGCGCCCGCGTTGCCATTACACAAAGCACTTTCCGGATGTTTTTGGACATCACTGATAAACAACGAAGCATCATTTTTCCATTCGAGGTTTCGTTCCGTAGTAATCATAAATGCAGGAACAGAAATCAAGATAAAAATGATGGAAGCTACAGGTGTAGCAATTTTGAATCGTTCCATTCCGGCAACAATGCCCCATGCGAGGATCATGCAAAATCCGAGCGATGAATGAAAGATCAGACGTTCACCCATGGTTGCTCCGATATCAAACAGCAAATTGCAGATCAAGGCGAAAAAGCCGAAGTAGAGGAGCAATGCAAATGCCAAAGGATGTTGTTGTTTCCACCAACGCCATAGCACATAAATCAAAAGTCCATAAATAAGTATTGACAACAACACTTGCCAGTGATAGATGTGCACATACGGGAAATGTTGATACGAATAATCGGACACCAACGGATACGGCTTCACCAACAAGACGAGGTAATCATCAAGTCGGTTAATTTTTGTTGCAACGACCTGATCGCCTTTTGCAAACATGTACGGTTCGTTCAACGGATCACTGGCGTTGCGATTTTTCGGTACACGTGGCCCTTCTGTTGCAGTAGCAGATAATCGAATCATCGCGTACAAAATCGTAACCAGAACAATGGCGGTGCCGTGCGGAACCATGTTCGAAAAACTGCGCTTGTGAAATAAATGCAAGCCCAATGGAATTAGCGCCAGTAGGGCAATCGCGTATTCTTTTGATAAATATGCGAGCAAGAAAAACACAGCGCCTTTTGTCAAGTCTTTCCTGTTGCGGGAAATGTCGAATCGGAAGAAATAAATGAACGTTAATGCGATGAACAGTAAAGACATGATTTCATCACGACTTTTCACGTTGGCCACCACTTCCGTATGAATAGGATGAATGGCGAACAGCGCCACAGATAGCAACGCAAGATCTGTGTTGGTGCGGAATACACATTCGCGCAAGAACCACAATAAAACAACGCACAGTAGCGCATATAAAACGATATTCACGATGTGTCGCACCGTAGCCAATTCCATGGTGGTTGCTTTGATCTTGACATCAAGATCATTTTGTTCGGCAACTAATCGTGAAAGTGTTGTCGGATCCGGAATAGAGGCGTTGCGCAATGCTAATACGGAATCGCGCACTTCTTCATAACGTTCACCATAACATTCGCCAAACAACTGCTGTTCTATAGCGAAGGTCACAATCGACAACGGACGATAACGACCACCTTCCAATTGTTCATTTACACCCATGCTGGCATAAAAGCTTTTGTAAGCGTCGTTGGCCATGATATCCCAAATGCCCGAAAATCCTTTCTGTACAAATGTGTTTTGACGCATCACGATATCATCGTCCAGCGCGTATTCGTTTTTATATGAATTCCCATAAAACAACACGGCGATAAGGGCTACAGCCACAGCCTGAATGCGAAAATCGGTGGTGAAAAACCATCCTTTACCACTTAATTCCGGTAAAGTAAAAGACGTTGCTTTCGACGAACTTTTCGCTGTTTTCGATTTACGGTCTGCTTTGCTCATAGGTGTCACGAATCTACAAAAAAGCGTGATTCCGTTGTGGCAGGATTTGTGTGGTGTGAAAACCCGCTTGGGCATCATCGGGAAAGTGGTAACTTCACCCGTGTAGGAATGCACGGCTTTTCCATTATGTGGCAACGATTTTATCGATCTCGCTTTTTGTATTTGGTTGCAGGACTGCTGTGTCTGGCATTAGCGAAAATTATTGTGCTTCGCGATGCAGGTTCTCCCGCACCGGCAGCCGAACAATTCAATCGTGTATTGCACCAACGCGAATCGGAATTAGCAGCATATCTCGACACGTTAATTCGTAAAACCAACGGGCAAACTCCTCAGGCTATTTTTAAAGCGAACACGGCTTCACATCGAACACTGTACAATGACAAGGGCTTTGTATTGTTAATGTATGAGGGCGATACATTAAAATACTGGTCAGACAACTCTGCTGCTGTAGAAAATTACATGAAGGAAGTGTGTCTGGATGAACGCCTCGCGCGATTGCGCAACGGTTGGTTTCAGGTTATTCGCAAGCACGACAACTCGGGAAGAACATATATCGGGTTATCATTAATTCGATCGGCATATCCGTATCAAAATCGTTATCTCGTCAATGAATTTTGGCGCGACTATAATGTTCCTCCCGAAACGAATATTGAAACTAATGATCCCGGATCGGTTAACGCTGTTGTAGCCGCAGATGGAACGTATCTGTTTTCGCTCGATCACAAACTGAGTTCACAACCTATCGTTCCTTTATGGTGGCGCATTATTAATGTAGTGCTCAATTTGTTCGGCTTTGTTTTATTAATCAAATACCTGCATGAAGAAACGCACGCACTGCCGGACACACTGAGTATACGATGGAAAGTAATTCTCTTTCTTGCTGTTCTTGCTGTATTGCGCTTTGTAATGTTGTTGTTGCACTTCCCGGATACGTTTTACAGCTCCGAGTTGTTTAGTCCGTTGCATTACGGCGATGCAGAATCGTTTTGGAACTCCAATCTGGGCGACTTCTTCCTGAATGCCTTGCTGTTGTTGTTCGGTGTGATTTACGTGCTACGTCATCCTAAATCACTCGTCATCAATTTTCCTCAACAACGTGCATCACGCTATTTGTTGGCACTTTTCATGATGGCGGTTCCTGTCGCCGGTGGTTGGCTGATCAATCAAATGATTCAAGATCTGGTGCAGAACTCCGACATCTCATTTAATGTCAATAACATTTTCGATTTATCCGTTTTCAGCTATCTGGGTCTGTTGTTGCTGGCATTATTTGTTGCAACGTTTTTCTTACTCGCAGATCACGCAGTTTTTCAAATTAAACGCATGCAGTTGAAGTTTGTTGAACAACTCGCATTGTTTATTCTGGCTGCTGCTTTATTCACCGTGGTATGCGCACTGCAGGGCAACGTAGATATGATTACGGTGTATTGGCCTTTTGCCATTCTTTTCGTGTTATTTCAACGACCTACAGATACGGAAGAAAGCCGTTATCCTTTTTCGCTGATTGTTTTACTGGTGTTTTTATTTTCGTTCTACACCACACACATGATCGGGAAACAATCGCGTTACAAAGAACACGACTCGCGAAAATTATTGGCTGAAAAACTGGCTGCTGAACAAGATCCGATAGCAGAACATTTCTTTATCGAGTTGCGCGATAAATTGATGTACGATACCGTGCTGATTAAATTATCTCAGGGTCCGGAAGCGGATCTGAATGCGTTTGAGAAACGTGTGGTGCAACAATACTTCAGCGGTTATTGGGAAAAGTATGATGTGAAAGTGGCATTTTTCGATACGATGTGCGTGCCTTTATTGCGCCATGCTGCCACGTATTCCGACAACTTCACGCTGATGGAAGAGATTGTGCATCGTCAATGCGAACCGACACAAACAGAACATTTTTATTTCAGGACAAAAGGTGACGGTCGCATTTCGTATGTCGCGAAGTTGGTATTACAATGGCCGGGTAGAGAGAAGTTTTTAGGACAAGGAACGTTGATTCTGGAATTGGATTCGAAGTTGATGAACGAAGAAGTGGGTTTCCCGGAATTGTTGCTCGATCGTGAATTGACAGTGAACCAGCGATTGCTGAATTATTCGTATGCAAAATATAAGAATGGCGTATTGTTAAATCATGCCGGGAAGTTTCAATTCAGTTTATCGCCCGAACAATATCTGGCTGCAGCACGAAAGAATGAATTTGTTGTGCAAGAGCACTACGAGCATTTAGTATATTCTCCGGACAACGAGACAGCGGTTGTACTCAGCAAGCCTCAGGAAGGTTGGTTGAGCATCACTACAGGATTTTCGTACATATTTACATTATATAGTTTGCTGTTGATGTTGGCGTTGTTCCTGCGTCAGGTTATTGTTGCGGGTAATGCATTCAGTCAGTTAACATTTAAGTATCGTATTCAATTGGTGTTGGTGTTGATCGTTCTGGCATCGTTAACCTTATTCGGTAGTGGATCCATTTACTACATCCAACAGCAATACCAAACTAAAAACTCCGAAATTATAAGTGAGAAGGCACATTCCGTATCGTTGGAAATTGAATCCAAAATTGAGGATAACAAATTGACAGCGCCATACAAGGAATACACCACCTATCTCTTACGTAAGTTTTCGAATGTGTTCTTTACGGATATCAACCTATATGATCTGGAAGGTAATTTGTTTGCCACGTCCAGAGGGAAAGTGTTTGATGAAGGTTTGGTTTCACGCAAGATGAATCCGGAAGCGTATTTGCAATTGCATATAAATAAACGTTCGGAGTTTGTACATGACGAGAACGTGGGTAATCTGGCTTATTTGTCGGCGTATTTACCGGTTAAGAATAAATCGGGTGAATTAATTGCTTATTTGAGTTTGCCGTATTTCGCGAAGCAGAACGATTTGGAGAAAGAAATATCTTCTTTCCTTGTGGCATTAATTAATGTGTACGTGCTGCTGTTCTCATTATCGGTTATAGCAGCGATATTTATTTCGAATTACCTGACGAAACCTTTGCGTTTAATTCAGGACAAGATGCGCGCTGTTACATTGGGTCAGAAAAACGACCCGATCAACTGGGAAACCAACGATGAAATCGGAAGTTTGGTGCGTGAGTATAACAGAATGATTTCTGAATTGGCGCATAGTGCCGAATTGTTGGCACAGAGCGAGCGTGAAAGTGCATGGCGCGAAATGGCGAAGCAGGTAGCACATGAAATTAAAAATCCCCTTACACCAATACGACTCAGTTTGCAACTGCTGGAACGTGCGTACCGCGATAAAGCTCCGGATCTCGATCAGAAGGTGGAGCGTTTGACGAAAACGATGATTGAGCAGATTGATACGCTTTCTTCTATTGCAACAGCATTCTCCGATTTCGCAAAAATGCCGAAGCCGCAAATTGAAGAAATGGATCTTCATGAATTGCTGGATAATGTGGTGAGTTTATTTCAGGAAACAGAAGAGCGTATCAAAATTTCATACGATCACGGAATGTTGGATCATGCTGATGTGGAAGGCGATTATGAGCAGTTGATGCGTGTATTTAATAATTTGATTCGCAACGCCATTCAGGCTATACCGGAAGAGCAGGATGGAATTGTTGAGGTGAAGTTGAGCCGTGAAGGACAGCATTTTGTGGTAACCGTAAAAGACAACGGCACCGGCATCAGTGACGAAGTGATCGATAAAATATTTGTGCCGAATTTCACCACTAAATCGGGCGGAATGGGACTTGGACTAGCTATGGTCAAGAGTATTGTGGAGAGTGTGAATGGTCGTATCCGTTTTGAAACCACGAAAGGTTCGGGAACAACATTTTATGTTTCCATTCCGGTTCGTAAAGGTGATTCACAATAAATGATCAATTCGTACCTTTAGCACCGTATGCAACAACGTCCTGTTCGAGTTTTAATTGCAAAAGTTGGTTTGGATGGTCACGATCGTGGCGCCAAAGTAATCGCTTCTTTTCTGCGCGATGCAGGCATGGAAGTAATTTATACCGGATTACGTCAAACCCCTGAAATGGTTGTCAATGCAGCATTGCAGGAAGACGTTGATGCAATCGGTGTCAGCATTTTATCCGGTGCGCACATGACGGTATTTCCGAAAATCATGACCTTGATGAAAGAGAAAGGCTTGAACGATGTATTGTTGACAGGCGGCGGAATCATTCCTGATGCCGATATGAAAAAGCTCAACGAACTCGGCGTGGGCATGTTGTTTCCTCCGGGAACGGATACGAAAACGATCGTTGATTATATCAACGGATACGTGCAGGAACACCGCAGATAATTCCCCTTTCTTAACCCATGAAGCCGCGCTACATCAAACGAAGTTCTACGATGGATGTAGTTATTGGTGCGCCCATGTTATTCATGTGTGTGGGCAGTGCTTATGCGCTGATTTTTGAACGAGTGCGCAATCCCGAATTTTGGTGGTTTTGGCTGATTTCGAGTGCACTGGTGTTGATCGTTATTGTCGTAAATCGATTACGGAATAAACATGAAATTGTTTTTAGTGAAGAAGGGGTTTACTTGCGGAGATATAAAAGAACTATTCCCTGGACACTGATTCGGGATATCACGTTAGAAGAAGAAGATCTTTCGCATGCCGAGGCACCGGGATCCGGTTTGCGGGGCATTAAAAAGTATTTGGTGGTACAAGAGTGGGCCAATGACGGCTCACGTTCCTATTACGAAAGAAAGGTAAATACCGCGGATACGAATTGTACGTCGAGCGAGCTGCTGGAAGTTGCCCGGGAGTATTTGAATGCGACGCGCTCGAAAAGTACGTCCAACTAAATGTGTCGGCATAAATTTATCGAACGGTTATTTTAAAAGTGACGTACAACACAGCAACGAAGCGGTTTTAACGCGATAACAAAAATAAATTTGCATCATAAAATATTTCCGCTATATCTTTGCGCCACATTACAATGATGAACAATAACTTAAATATGATGATGAACTGCTGCATGAATCCATGACAGTGGGAATAGCATTTATATAAAAGGCTTTCCCGATTTTGGAAAGCCTTTTTTTATTAATTTAACCGAACTTCAACATGAAACGCACCGCATTAACCTTCCTTTCCTCGTACATGTGTATGTGCATGTGTATGTGCTGCTGTGCAAACAGCAAGCCCGGAAGGTATATGCTTACATGGTGCAGTTGATTGTTGGTGTGTTGAGCGAAGCCCTCCGGATTTCCGTGAGGGCTTTTTTATTGTCGGTTCTCACGGATTTTCAAAAAAATATATCCGAAACAACTTACAATAAAACTTATGCAAAGCTTTAGAACCGAACTCGAAAATCCGATAGTAGAACAAGATATCCTCGACCTGCAGCATAAAATCCTGCAGTTTCATTCCGGAGCAATTGACCCCGAAAAATTCAGAAGTCTGCGTCTTGCACGCGGTGTGTACGGACAACGCCAACAAGGCGTACAAATGGTGCGCATAAAAATTCCGTATGGGCGTTTTAACACCAATCAATTGCGACAATTGGCAAAATTATCCGATAAATACGCGACGGGTAATTTACACTTAACTACACGTCAGGATGTGCAATTTCATTTCGTGAGTCTCGATGATACACCTGCGTTGTGGGCGGAATTGGAGCAAGACGATTTAACATTACGCGAAGCATGCGGTAACACAGTTCGTAATATCACAGCTTCTCCGGAAGCAGGCATTGATTCCGGTGAACCATTTGATGTAACGCCGTACGCTGATTTTCTTTTCAGATATTTTCTGCGCAATCCTGTTGGTCAAGACATGGGGCGGAAAATTAAAATTGCGTTTTCCTCGTCCGAAGCCGACACGGCATTTACATTCATGCACGATATCGGATTTATTCCGCGTGTCGAAATTGTCACCGGCAACATGCAACGTGGATTCAAAGTTGTCATCGGCGGTGGGCTCGGCGCACAGCCATTTCCGGCGCAAACCGCATCTGAATTTCTTCCCGAAAGTGAAATTGTGCCGTTCACGGAAGCCTTGCTCCGTGTGTTCGACCGACATGGTGAGCGCAACAACAGAAATAAAGCACGATTGAAATACTTACTCCATAAAATCGGACTCGAAGAATTGCTGCGTTTGGTGCAAGAAGAAAAACAAGGACTTGCAGCACAACACGTGAACATTCCTGATTTTGAAAATGCCATAGACGAACCGAAAAGTATCTTCACCACATTTAAGAAAAGTAATTCTGAAGCATTCGATGTTTGGAAACGCAGCAGCGTAATCGCTCAGAAACAACCGGGATATGTGGCTGTGCATGTGCGCATTCCTCGTGGTGATTTAGCTTCCTCAACCGCTGCAGCACTTGCTGATGTTATCGATCACTATGCACGGTCATCAGATAGCCGCATAACTCCTCAGCAAAGTATTTTGTTGCGTTTTGTTCCTGAATCGGCTGTTCCCGCTTTGTATCAGGCGTTGCAAGTTCTTGGTTTGCATTTGCCCGGAGGAAGTGCATTAGGAGATATTACATCTTGCCCGGGTACAGATACGTGCAATCTCGGTATTTCCAACAGTACCGGAGTTGCTGCGGTGCTTGAAGAAGTTGTTGCACATGAGTTCCCGCACTTCATCGGAAGACGCGATTTAACGATAAAAATCAGCGGGTGCATGAATAGTTGCGGTCAGCACGCATTGGCAGATATCGGTTTTCACGGAAGTTCCCTGAAGATTGGACGTGCTGTAGCTCCTGCGTTACAATTGGTGCTTGGAGGTGGAAAAGGTGTTGCAGCAGAAAAAATTATCAAGTTCCCCAGCAAGCGCGCGCCTGCAGTGTTGCGTGTTTTAATTAACGATTTCGAACATAATGCAACCGACGAATCGTACCGCGAATATTTTCTTCGTCAGGGTAAAATGTATTTCTATCAATTGCTGAAAGCATTTGGGGAAACCGACGATATCTCGGATGATCTGCTCATCGATTGGAATTCCGATAAAAAATTTGCTTTGGCTGTGGGAGTGGGTGAATGCGCCGGAGTGAAGATCGACTTAGTAACTGTATTGTTACATGAAGCCGAAGATGCAATTCGAGCTTCGGAAGAACAGTTCAATAAATCGCGTTTTGCTGATGCTGCTTACCATGCTTACAATGCCATTATTCATGCAGCAAAAGCTGTTTTGTTAGATGATGGAATACAAGTGAATAGTCAGTTTTCCGTCATTAGCGAATTTCAAACGCACTTTGGTGTGGCTTACGGATTCCCCGACAACGCCTTCGCACAAGCAGTGTTGCAAATTAAAGAGCAACAGCCCACACAATCCTTTACGCAAAAGTACCTTAAGGAGTCGCGTGAGTTTGTACATACTACTATTCAGAAGCGATTAGCGAACAGGAAAAATATTCATACCAACTAAGACTATGAAATCAAGACTTCAGTTATTCCGGAATAGTCGAATGCGATGTTGTTGTTGCAAATCATCCTTTTAAAACAACAATTTATCACTTCTAAAATTTGAAATCATGAATACGTATTATAAACAACCGAAACTTACTATTATCGGCGCTGGTCCCGGAGATCCTGAATTAATAACCATTAAAGCAATTAACGCGTTGGGTGAAGCAGATGTAATTCTATACGATGCTTTGGTGAATCCCGAATTATTAAAGTATGCACCGTATCAAGCCATAAAAATATTTGTTGGCAAACGCAAAGGTGCGCATCATCTAACGCAAGATCAGATCAACTCACTCATCGTTGATTATGCCTTTTCACACGGGCACGTGGTTCGTTTGAAAGGTGGCGATCCTTTTGTGTTTGGACGCGGAGCAGAAGAATTAGAATTTGCTGATCGCTTTAATATTGAAACGGCAGTTGTGCCCGGCATTTCGAGTTCGCTAGGTGTTCCTGCTTTACAAGGTATTCCTGTGACGCATCGTGGAATTAGTGAAAGCTTTTGGGTGCTGACGGGACGAAATTCTGCGGGAGAAATTCCTAATGACATTCATTTGGCTGCGCAATCGGAAGCAACGGTGATCATTTTAATGGGCCTAAGTTCACTGCGGGAAATCACAAAAGTGTATGAGCAATACGGCAAGGGTGCTTTACCGGTAGCCGTAATTCAGAATGGATCGTTACCCACTGAGAATGTTGCCATCGGTTCTGTAGATACTATTGTGCGCGTTGTACAAGAAGAAGGAATTAAAACACCTGCTGTTATTGTTGTAGGTGAAGTGGTACGAAAACATCCACAGGCACTTTACACGCTGGCTTTGGAAAATCATTTGTTGAATTAATTCACCGTGAAAAGAACTACAATAATCCTATTGATAACGTGGATGCTGATGTTGCCGGCGATGGTTTTGGCGCAGCGCACTATCACTCCGCGTTATCTTGTTTGGGGCGGTTTTCAGCAGCGCCTGGTATTGAACGAAAAGTGGGAGTTGTTCAATGATGCGCAAGCCCGATTGGAACTAACCGATGGAGACTGGTTCAATATACTTTGGCGCCAGGGAATTCAGCGCAAGTTCAAAAATGATCATACCGTAATGATTGGTTACGCACGTTTTCACTTGTACCCGAATCCCAATAACGGAGCATTTCGCCGTGAATGGCGCTTGTGGCAAGAATGGGGTGCTAAGCAGGTATCAACAAAAAACACGTTCATACAGCGTTTGCGTGTTGAACAACGATTCATAGCAACACCGGAAACGAACTACAAATTCGCTACTGTTCGCGCGCGCTTTCGAACGGAATGGCATCGCTATATTACCGAACAACGCAACACCTATTTAATACTGGGCAACGAGCTCATTATTGCAGCTACTCGTATTAACTTTGCTGTCCTTGATCAAAACAGAATATTTGGTGGTTTTGGATATAAGTTCAATGAGCAGTGGGGAGTTACTGTTACCGGAATGCACCTGTTGTTGCGTCGTTCCGAAACGGAATTTGAGTCTCACGGAATTATACGATTTGTTATCCAGCACCAACTCGCGCTATGAGCACACCTACCACAAATGATAAAATGAACAATACGTTGTTTCCGGTTTTTTTAAAATTGGAACACCTGCACGTGTTGATTATTGGCGGTGGTGCAGTGGCATTAGAAAAGTTGAATAATATCTTACAACAGAGTCCGGCGGTAACAATTACCATTGTGGCGTTGGAAGTGATTGAAGAAGTGGGCAGCATAGCACGTTTGCATAGAAATGTTTTTCTGGAGGAAAGACCTTACACACCTGAAGATTTGGAGGGAAAACATATCGTTATTTCCTGTGTGAATGATATCGCTACAACGGCGTTAATTCGTGATGATGTTCATGCCCGCGGTTTGTTATTGAATGCCGCCGATCGTCCCGATTATTGTGATTTTTATTTAGGCGCAGTGGTGAGCAAGGGCCCGTTAAAAATAGGAATCAGTACTAATGGTACTTCACCTACTTTGGCGAAGCGATTGAAAGAGGTGTTGTCTGAAAACATTCCCGACGAAACGATTACTTCAGCTCAGCAGCTCAATCAACTCCGCGATCATCTGCGTGGTGACTTCAAAGAAAAAGTACGCGTGTTGAACGAAGCCACTAAAGTTTTGGTGGAAGAAGCTGCACCCAAGCATGCGATAAAACGGAAATACAAAATTGTACTGTATGTTTTGTCAGTGCTGAGCTTGATGGTGATCGGACATTTACTTTTTTCATTTATACCATTAGTCGAAATTTGGGACGGAATCACCATTGCAACGGCGCAAATTGATCAATCGATCTTATGGTGGATATTGGGTGGGTTTGTTGCACAGATGATCGATGGCGCATTAGGAATGGCCTACGGAGTGAGTGTAACCACATTTTTAATGTCGTTTGGTGTTAGTCCTGCAGTCGCAAGTGCCAGTATGCATGCTTCCGAAATCTTAACTACCGGAACTTCATCACTGGTGTATTGGCGCTATCGAAACATCAACAGCAAACTGTTTCGTTCATTACTGATTCCCGGCGCGATCGGTGCTGTGCTCGGTGCATTAACGGCATCATTACTGAATGCTAATCTCAAGGTGCTAAAGCCTTTTGTAGCGTGTTATACGTTGTTTTTGGGAATCTTGATTATCCGAAAGGCTATCATGGTGAAGAAGCCGAAACGAAAAATTAAGCGAATCGGAGTTTTGGGTGCTGTAGGTGGATTTCTGGATTCCGTTGGTGGCGGCGGTTGGGGGCCAATTGTAACATCAACATTACTAGCCGGCGGTCGCGATTTGCGTTACACGATCGGTTCTGCGCATGCGGCGAAATTTTTTGTGGCTGTGATTAGTACTGTCACATTTTTCTTTTTGATCGGCATCGAACACTGGACAATTATTGTCGGATTAATGATTGGAGGTATGGCAGCAGCACCACTTTCTATCTGGTTATCAACTAAAATTTCGGTGCGTAATGGGCTCATCTTTGTAGGATTTCTGGTAGTTATTATCAGTTTAAAAACCATGTTGGGGTTATGATCGCTGCAGTGGAGAAAAGTCGCGCCTATTTGTCTCTGAATCCGGAACAAAGGATGAAGCAGCTGTTCGCTGAGTTTTCTGCGCGCGATATTTTGTTTACGTCATCGTTTGGAACAACGTCTGCGATTCTGCTGCACTTGTTGCACCGCGTTGCTCCTCAACATCCTGTTTATTTTTTGGATACAACGTATCATTTTTCTGAAACACTTCAGTATAAAGATGATTTGACGAAGTTGCTTGAACTGAATGTAATTACACTACAACCGGAAGAATGGAAAAATACATTTACGCGTGAAGATCAAACATGGAGCAAGGATCCGGATTTGTGTTGTTCCATTAACAAAGTTGAACCACTCGATAAAATCAAGTCCAATTATAAAATTTGGATTTCCGGATTGATGGGCGCTCAGAACAAGTTTCGTAAACAGTTGAATATTTTTGATCCCCGCGAAGAGATCACAAAGTTTTATCCGATTGTTGATTTAACGGAATCACAAGCTGCAGCGTATATGAAAGAGTTCGGACTTCCGGAACATCCGCTTATTAAGCAAGGGTTCCATTCGGTAGGATGTTATCACTGTACGGTAAAGGGTAGAGGGCGTGAAGGACGTTGGGTAAATAGATCGAAAACAGAATGTGGATTGCACTTATAAATTTAATTATGAACAACGAGAAAATTTCAGTGGCATTATTTGGCTTTGGTTGCGTAGGTCAGGGCTTGTACGATGTATTAAATCATTCCGAAGTGTTGCAGGCGAACATCGCCCGAATTGGAGTAAAGGATCCGAAGAAGCAACGAAGCGTTGATGCATCGTTGATTACTTATGACAAAGATGATATTCTGAACCGTCAGGATCTGGATGTTGTAGTTGAAATGATTACCGATACGGATGAGGCATACGCCATTGCGAAAACTGCAATGAACAACGGAATGAATGTAGTAAGCGCCAGTAAGAAAATGTTGGCCACCTATTTTGCGGAGCTGTTCAAGGTTCAGGAAGAAACCGGCAAAGCACTGATATATGAAGGTGCTGCAGGAGGTAGTATTCCCATCATTCGTACACTGGAGGAATATTACGACAATGAGTTGCTGGGAAGTTTACGCGGCATTTTAAACGGCACAACAAATTACATTCTCACCCGAATGGAATTGGAGAGTAAAGATTATGGGGATGTGTTGAAAGATGCGCAAGCAAGCGGCTTTGCAGAAGCAGATCCGTGGTTGGATGTTGCCGGATTCGATACGATGTACAAAACTATTTTGTTGTCTGTGCATGCATTTGGAGTTGTGTTGAAGCCGGAGGATGTTCTTACGTTGGGCATTCAGAATATTTCGTTCGACGATATTCGCTATGCGCGTGAAAAAGGGCTGCGCATCAAATTAATCGGCAGTGCAGCGAAATCAGGAGACAAATTTCGTGTGTACGTGATGCCGCGTTTTATCAGTAAGGAAGATGAGTTGTTTAATATTCTATACGAATACAACGCTATTGAAGTAGAAGGAGCGTTTTCGTGTAAACAAAGTTTTGTCGGTAAAGGCGCGGGAAGTCATCCGACGGGAAGCGCAGTGTTGTCGGATGTTTCGGCGCTAACCTACAATTACAAATACGCGTACAAGAAGTTGAATAAGCTGCGCGCACTCAACGGTGGTCGTATTGCAGGAAACGAATTGCTGGACAAGAACTTTACAACACGTGTGTATATTCGTTTTGGTGATAAAGAAGAATTGCGTGATCTCGACATTCAACACGTGGTGGAAGAATATCGTTCTCCAAAAGTCAACTTTATTATAGCGGATGTAGGATTCGAGTCGTTGTACAAACACAAAGGGAACAAAGATTCGAAACTCTTTATTTGCGAGTGCTAATAATACTAAACGCGCACTCCAATGATGAGCATGTCGTCCACTTGTTCTAAGTGACCACGCCATGTTTCAATCGTTTGGTCCAGAACACGTAATTGCTCAAACATTTCATGATCCTGAACAGTTAGAAGTACAGCTTTTAATTGTGCAGGTTTAAATTTCTTGCCTTGTGGTCCACCAAACTGATCCGCATAACCATCAGACAACAGATAAAAACTATCGCCGGTTGTTAATGTAATGTTGTAGTTGGTGTAGTTCTTGTCCGGATACTCCTTGTAACTTCCGATAGAGACTTTATCGCCTTTGTATTCTGTAAAGCGACGATCTTTAAAAACATACATCTGATTGTATGCACCGGCATATTGCAATTCGTTCGTCGCAGTATTGAAAATAGCCAACGCAATATCTACACCATCACGTACCTGCATATCATCAATGGTATGGTGCATCTTGTCACTCATCAAACGATTGAGTTTGTCGAGCAGTGTAGCCGCAGCATCCGACGGATTATTTTCCACAACAGACTCCAGCATATCATTGGTAACAATACTCATGAACGCTCCCGGAACACCGTGTCCGGTACAGTCAACAGCTGCAATATAGATACGTGAACCGTGCTGACGCATGAAGTAAAAGTCCCCGGAAACGATGTCTTTAGGCTTGTACAACACAAACGATTCCTGCAACGATTTGCGTACATCTTTCGACGGTTGCAACATGGCATCTTGCAGACGTTTTGCATAACGTATACTATCAGTAACCTCGATGTTTTTCTGAGCCAATTCTTCGTTCTTCAACGCCAACTCTTTGGTGCGTTCAGCAACTTTCTCTTCAAGAATACGTGTTTGTTGTTTGAGTTTTCGTGTTCTCCATTTGTCGAATCCGAACAAGCTAAATCCGACAAAGAATACAACAAAAACATAGAACAATGCTGTTTGCCAGAACGGAGGATGTATTGTGAATTTGTACGTTACAGCTTCCTTATTCCACACGCCGTCGTTGTTACAAGCTTTAACCTGAAATGTATAATCGCCTGGAGGCAAATTAGAATACACCGCTTCCGGATGTGTGGTTGGCAATGGAGACCAATCCTTGTCGAAGCCTTCGAGTTTGTATATATAACGTACTTTTTCAGGATTGGCTAAACTAACCCCGTTGAATAAAAACGTTAAGTGGTTTTGATCGTAGTTGAATGCTGCGCTCTCTGGAAACTCGGCATCACGCATAAAAATTTTCAGACCGGTTAACGTAGTTAAAGGTTCAACCGTATTTAAACGATTCTCACCGGGACTATATCGAACAGCGCCCATGATGGTACCAAACCACACGTTGCCGTTCTTGTCAGCGAACACCGCATTGGGATTCACTTCAACTCCGTTAAATCCTTCCGACTTCCCGAAATGCGAGAAGCTGGAATCAACCGGATTAAATACATCGAGTCCTCTTGAATTTCCAATCCAGATTTTGTTGTTGCCATCTGCAATTATAGCATAAGGCGTTTCTGTGGACATGCCGTGTTTAGTGGTGTAATTACGAAACACACGACCATCGTATTTATACAAGCCGCCTCCATACGCACCTAACCAAATGTTCTGTTGTGCATCTTCGTTAATACAAAGTATGAAACGATGAATGATTCCATTAGTCTCATCGTAACGAGTAAACGTTTTGCCATCATACACAGAAAGGTAACCACCGAGAGCCCCAAACCATAAATTTCCTTTGCTGTCTCTGAAAATGCGGTACACGTTATTGCCACCGAGTCCATCGTCGGTAGAATAGTTGCGGATAGCACCATTACCATTTTCAATGCGTGATACACCTTCTTTGGTGCCAACCCAAATGTTTCCGCGCAAGTCTTCATTAATGGCATACACCACATCTCCTGCAAGTCCTTCCGAAGTGGTGTATGTTTCAAAACGCGAAGAACCTTTCTCCAGTTTACTCACTCCACCGAATCCGGTTCCGGCCCAGATTGTGCCACGCGAATCTTCAAATAATGAAAGCACAACAGCACTGCGCAGTCCTTCAGTAATTCCGAAATTCGTTACTGTAAACGAACTGCCTGATGTATTTCCGTCAAACGTAAGTCGTGTTAATCCATCGTTTGTTCCCAACCACACATTTCCCGATTTATCAACGAGTGTTGTCCATACAATATCATTCGAGAGTCCGTCACGTTTGTCGAACAATACAAATCGTTCACCGCGATATAAATTCAAACCTACATCTGTGCCAATCCAAATATTTCCTTCGCGATCTTCGATGATCTTCTTCACATTAAAATAATTCAAGCCTTGACGCGTGTTGTAAACTTTAACAACAGCTTTATCAATTGCCTGAAGACGATTCGAGCTTTGAAACGGGGTAATCAAAACAGCGCCGCCTCCTGTAGTTCCAAGCCAAATGTTGCCTCTGGAGTCGGGGCAGATATCTTCAACAAAACTTGATGTTAAGCCCTGTTCTTCTCCGATAACGCGCAGGTTAGGTAACAATGTAGGAGCATTGCGTCCAATGAAATTGTTTGGTAGTTGCAACACGATAACACCTTTGTCTGCAGTGCCTACCCACATTTCGGATGTTTTGTTCATGAGGGCTAAGGCAGTAATTGCATTCGATGGGAAACCACGTTCAGCATTTAAATCGGTGTAAGCCGTTGGTGAACTGATGTCGCCACGTGTATCACAAATGGTAACACCGCGATCAGTTGCAATCCACATGTTTCCGTTTCCATCCAAGCACAAATCATAAACGTTTTCGCTCGCCAGTCCATCTTTCACGGAAATAGAAAACATTTTATTTTTTGCGGGATCATAGATAAATATTCCTGCGCCTTCTGTAGCAATCCAGAAAAAGCCTTGCTGATCTTCCGTTATTGCTGTTACCGATCGAAACCGCGTATACTCTTCCAGATTAAGACTTTCGAATTTTTTGCTTTTCGAATTGTAGCGACTTACACCACCGGCCCAATGTCCGAACCAAATGTCTCCCTGAGCATCTTTATATGAAGTGGTGACCCAATCTTCTGCAAGTCCGTTACGACGGGTGAAATTTTCAAATCCACGACCATTATAACGTGATAAACCGGCTAATGTGCCAATCCACATATTTCCTTCATTATCCTGAACAATGCTTTGCACCTGCGATTGTACAAGTCCTTGTTCCACTCCGTAAGAGAGGAAGCTGGTAGTTTGCGCGTGCATCTTTAATGCAGCAAACAAAACACTAATGACGATCGTAGCGCGCCATCTCATCATAATATTCTTTTTCGGTTACTTCTCGTTCTCCGATGTAGTAGTAAGTGCTCCACCAGTATTTAACTTGCTTCAATTCAATCATGCGGCTTCCGGGCCAAAAGAATACTACTTTCTCCAGCGTGCGAAACCAATTACTTGCAACAGCAACTACACGATGCGGATGTGGAGAATAGTTCAATCCTTGTACAGACGCTACAGGTTTTAATTTGCCCGCATGCACGTCACGTTCTATGCGTGCAACAGTTTCTACCAATTTGCGAATATGCTCCGCTTTTATTTGTTTGTTAGCGAGTTGTTTTTTCTCACGTTCCTTTTGCAGTTGAATTAAGTAATCACTTTGTGCTTTGCGATCCGCTTCACGTCGCATGGCCTGAACCACAGAGTTGCTCTCGCTTTCTTCTTTGCGTTTATTATAACGTTGCAGATTCGTCCTCTTTTCACTTTCTGCTACCAATTTCAGCAAGTTGTTTTCGTATTGTGCGCGCACTACTTTATTCTGTCGTTCTTGTTGCAAACGTTCTTCTTTCTCGCGCTGAAGTTCCACGCCCTCGGATTCACGAATCGGATTTCCGCTAGATGTATTTTGAGGGTTGTTGTTTTTTTCGCGCTCTTCACGTTCCTTGCGCTCTCGTTCTGCTTCCTGATTTTTTAAATCCAATTCACGCGCAAGTCGTTCGCGCTCTTCTGCTTCCTTACGCGCTTTGTCTTCTGCATCTTTTTTGGCTTGCGCGGCACGTTGTTCTTCGAAAGGATCCTTTAATATTTCATCAACAAAGCGGTACGAAGGATCATCATAAAAACCTTTCGATCCGTCGAATATAACTTTAATGAATGGCTTCTTACCGAACAGTTCTGTTTTCACCGCCTGATCGCCCGGAGAGAAAAATGGAATTTCTGTAACGTAGTCGGGATAGATCCACGCTTTTTCCGGTGGTACACGTAAGTCCATCGTCATGTACATATCCACACAGCCGGGTGCACGATATGTAATTTTATACTGGTGGCCGATATCAATGGTGAATTTGAATTTTCCATTTTTCCCGGTGGTGAGATTGATGATTTCTCTTCCATCCATCTGCACGTTGACAGTTGCTCCTGCTAATGGTTTTCCTGCTTTCGTTGCCGTTCCGAAAAAACGCAAATCGCCCTGCGCCCATGAAGAAGCGGTAATGAGGAACAGGAATAACGATAACAGTATCCGGGCGAACATAGCTTCTGTAAATATAAGCAGGAATTGGCTCGTCTATCTGTAGCGATTACCTTTGTCCAAAATAGCTGCTATGGAATTTGATTTGAAAGCAATTGGAACTGTAACGATGGTGCTTTTCGCCGTTATCGATGTGGTAGGTTCTATTCCTGTTATCATTGGTCTAAAACAAAAAGTTGGCGACTTAAATGCTGAAAAAGCATCGCTGGTTTCACTCGCTATTATGATTGGTTTTCTGTTTGTGGGCGAGCCGATTCTCTCACTTATCGGTATTACCGTTTCTGATTTTGCCATTGCAGGTTCTTTTGTGTTGTTCTTTCTTTCTTTGGAAATGATTTTAGGAATACGATTGTACAAAGACGAAGTTCCTGCAACAGCATCCGTTATGCCATTAGCATTCCCTTTGTTAGCCGGAACGGGCACACTGACGACGATTCTTTCATTACGTGCAGAGTTTGATTTACTCTCGATTATCATTGGTGTTGTAGTTAATGTGGGTGTTATATATGTGGTCTTAAGAAACATCGGCAGATTGGAGAAACTTCTTGGTGTTGGTGGCGTTGCGGTGTTACGCAAAGTGTTCGGAATAATACTGCTTGCTATCGCCGTGAAACTATTCCGCACACACGCCGGAATTTAATCGCCACGCAATATGGTGATTGATTATCTTTAACCTTCCTGATGAATATTTATTCCCGCAAACAACAATGGAAATGGTTATTGCTGATCGCGGCATTGATCATTGTTGGTGTTTCCTTGTGGTATTCATCACAGCTGGTACAGAAAATTGCCCAAAGCGAAAAGCGTAATGTTGAATTGTGGGCCGAAGCGGTGCGGAGAAAGGCTTTAATGATGGAAGCCACCAGCGAATTGTACACGAAAATTGCACGTGAAGAACGCAAGAAAGTAGAGTTGTGGGCTGAAGCCAATCGGCTGTTAGCACAAGTTGATGATTCAAGCCCCGCTTTGGGTTTCGTCTTTCAGGTAATCCGAGAAAACGAAACAGTTCCTGTAATTCTTACGGATAGCAAAGGTAAAATTTTACTCTTCAGGAATCTGGATGATGCATCCGACTCAAAACAAGAATACTTGTTGGAGCAACTGGAATTAATGCGAAAACAACACGATTCAATTCGAATTGAAATCAGTCCGGGAGTGCAGCATTATTTGTTTTATAAAGACTCGGAAGTTTTCGAAGACATTCGTAAATCATTCGAGGACAACGAACGATCTTTTATTAAGGAAGTTGCTTCTAATCCTGCGTCGGCGCCGGCAATTTATACCGACTCGTTGTCGAGCGTAATCCTGGCTTATGGAAATTTGGACACAGCACAAATCCGCCTCGATTCGGCAAATTATTTGAAAACCATGTTTCAGACGTTGCGCGAAAAGGGCGATACGATCAATGTTACATTGGCTGCGGGGAGAAAGAATGTAATTTATTACATGGAATCACCGCAATTGCAACAGTTACGATATTTCCCGGTATTTCAATTTGTTGTTATCGGTATGTTTTTGGTAGTGGCGTATTTGATGTTCAGTACATCACGCCGTGCAGAACAGAATCTGGTATGGGTTGGTATGGCGAAGGAAACAGCCCATCAATTGGGAACACCTCTTTCTTCTCTTATTGCGTGGGTAGAATATTTGAAAATGAAAGGTGTTGAGGAGTCAATGCTGAAGGAAATGAGCCGCGATATTCAGCGACTGGAAATGATTACCGAACGTTTTTCGAAAATTGGTTCTCAGCCCAAGTTGAATAACGAAAACATGGTAGAAGTTCTTGCTACGGCTATCGAATACATGCGTGCACGAACACCCAAAACAGTGGAAATTGAATACACGGGAACAGGTGTGAAGATGGCGTCCGTGAATGTTGCTTTGTTCGGTTGGGTAATTGAAAATATCATGCGGAATGCTGTTGATGCGATGGACGGAAAAGGTAAAATCACGATTGATGTTTTCGATCAGCAACAGTTTGTATATATCGACATTACAGATAACGGTAAGGGTATTCCGCGTTCGAAGCAGAAGACAATTTTCGAACCGGGCTTTACTACAAAGCAACGCGGATGGGGCTTGGGATTATCGTTGTGCAAACGAATAATCGAGCAATATCATGACGGGAAAATATTTGTGAAAAGCTCCGAGCCCAATAAAGGCACTACATTCCGTATTGTGCTGAAGAGTTAACGTTAACCGAATAATCCGGCAAACACTTCTTCAATTTTTCCCATCTGTCGCAACTGAATACCGTAATCACCGGCTTTCAATCCTTTGTGGTATTTCGAAATATAAATTTCCTTAAATCCTAATTTTTCAGCTTCCGTAATGCGTTGCTCAATGCGTTGCACGGGACGAATTTCTCCACTCAGTCCGACTTCTGCGGCAAAACAAATACTGTTGTGAATGGGGATATCTGCGTTGGAAGAGAGCACGGCACAAACTACGGCCAGATCTATTCCCGGATCTTCCACTTTTAATCCTCCCGCTATATTCAGAAATACATCTTTAGTGCCTAAACGAAAGCCGCATCGTTTTTCGAGAACAGCCAACAACATCGCTAATCGACGAAGATCAAATCCTGTGGAAGAACGTTGTGGTGTGCCGTACGCAGCAGTACTCACCAAGGCTTGTGTCTCAATCAGCATAGGACGTAAGCCTTCCATCAATACGGCGATCGTTACGCCGCTCACTTGTTCATCGCGCGCAGTAATTAATATTTCGGACGGATTGGCTACTTCACGTAAACCGCTGCCTTGCATTTCATAAATGCCTAATTCGTTCGTTGAGCCAAATCGATTTTTAATCGTGCGCAAAAGTCGGTACACATGATTGCGATCGCCTTCGAATTGTAACACGGTATCCACCATGTGTTCCAATACTTTCGGTCCGGCAAGCGATCCTTCTTTGGTGATGTGACCGATCAGAAAAACAGGAACATTTGATTCTTTCGCATAGCGCAGCAATTCGCCGGCGCACTCGCGAACCTGAGAAACACTTCCGGGCGACGATTCAACATGTGCGGTATGCAGTGTCTGAATGGAATCAACAATAAGCAGTTGTGGTTCTATCTGCGCAATCTGTTGAAATATGTTTTGTGTATTCGTTTCTGTCAACACAAAACAATTTTCATTCGCAATGCCGATTCGCTCCGCACGCATTTTTATTTGTTGCTCACTTTCTTCGCCGGAAACATACAACACACGAAGGTTCTTTTCCTGCGTGGCGAGTTGCAACATTAAAGTCGATTTGCCGATGCCCGGCTCACCGCCAAACAATATCAACGATCCGGGTACCAATCCTCCGCCAAGAACACGGTTCAGTTCCTGATCAATCAATGGAATACGATGCTCTTCCGTGCCGCTGATTTCATTTAACTTCAATGGTTTTGGCGCACGAGCTGTGCTTTTTGAAGAGAACGGAGAGGAGCGAGGATCATTCGATTTGGCTACAATTTCTTCCACGTACGTGTTCCATTCGCCGCAGGACGGACATTTGCCGATCCATTTCGGAGATGAAGTGCCGCAGTTCTGGCAGAAGAATTGAGTTTTTGTTTTAGCCATGTGGCGTATCGAAATTTACGCTTCCTTAATTTTTTTCTCGATGGCGCTGGTAGAATATCCTTGCACCAATTCAATCAATTCCACTTTTCCGCCGTGTTGCAAAACAACATCATGTCCTGCAATTTGCTCCACACGATAATCGGCTCCTTTCACTAATACGTTGGGAACAAGTGCAGCAATCAGTTCGTACGGCGTCTCTTCGTTAAAAACAATTACCGCGTCAACTACATGCAGGTTGGCAATAATCATCGCACGGGAATGTTCGTCTTGTATCGGGCGACTATCCCCTTTATTTAAACGCTTAACAGATTCATCGGCATTAACTGCGACAATTAAAAAGTCGCCACAGTCTTTAGCTTTTGCCAAGTAATCCACGTGCCCGAGGTGCAGCAAATCGAAACACCCGTTGGTAAAAACGACCTTCTTTCCGAAGTACTGCAGGCGTTGGACTTTACGCACCAAATCTTCGCGTGAAAAAATTTTAGCACTGATAATTTCGTGGTAGGTCATGCTTTTACTTTATTTAGCAATGGTTGAATAAGAAATGCAATGCCCGTAAATACTACAACCGTAGCTACTTGCGATCCCCAGCACAACCAGGAAAACGAAGCCGCCGCCGGTTCTGTTTCGGGAGTTAACCGAATCATAAGCGCGGTTACTATAAGTTGATAAGCACCAATTCCTCCCGGAGTAAAAGCCACACCAAACGTGCCGAACAACAGCAAGATCAACGCCATGTTCATGGTTAAGTGTTGTGTTTCGGGAAAACAGAAAAAACAAACGTACAAGCTCAGTAAATATCCGCCCCAAATGCCAAGCGAATACACAATAAACAGAATAGGTTGTTTCACTTGCTTTACCGATAACACGCCATCACGAATACCTTTCAGAAAAGCGAGCGCTTTGGAAGAAAACAAACCGACAATTTTTTTTCGGAACCAATATATTGCACTTACAATGGCGATTACACTTCCTAATGCGATGTAAAATTTTACGGGCTGTGCATACAAGGCGCTTAGCTTTACTGCAGCCGGATCCCAGATGTATTCCAGCCACAAGCTTTTTAGTCCGGCAAATTGGAACAACAATACCAGGACGAAAATTAATCCGAGGCACAAAACATCAATGATGCGCTCTACGACAACGGTGCCGAATGCTTCGCTGAACGGAATGTTATCGGTGCGTTTAATTAAGCCGCAACGCGATACTTCACCGAGACGCGGAAAAGCGTAGTTAGCGAGATAAGCCACCATTACAGCCGTAAATCGATTGCCCAAACCTGATTTGTGCCCGAGTGGTTGCAACAGCATTTCCCAACGTAACGCACGGAACAAATGCGACAATGCACCAATTCCCATCGCCACCGCAAACCAGTAATAGTCTGCATTGCGAATGCTGTTTAGAAACTGTTCACGTTGTACATCTGTGAAACGGCTGTATTGCCACCACAGCAAACCCGCTCCAAGTCCGAAAAACAGGACAAACTGTATGATCTGACCCGCGCGTCCTTTCAATGTATCAGGATTTTAATTGATTGGTGTTTTCATCCGGGAAAATGACTGTAGGCGTGAACGATTTCGCTGCCTCCACTTCCATTAACGCGTATGAAATAACGAGAACGATATCGCCGACAGCCACCTTACGAGCCGCAGGGCCGTTCAAACAAATTGTTCCGGTTCCTCTGCCGCCTTTAATGACGTATGTTTCCAAACGTTCGCCGTTGTTAATGTTAACGACTTGCACCTTTTCGTTTTCGATAAGATTGGCAGCGTCCATCAGATTTTCGTCGATGGTAATACTGCCGATGTAGTTCAGATCCGCCTGCGTTACTTTCACGCGGTGAATCTTTGATTTCATGACTTGAATTTGCATTGGCGCAAAGGTAGCTTAATTATCCAAAGGGGAGTTCCATCAGGAGCAAGCGAAAAATGAAAAAGCCACCCTTAGAGGTGGCTTTGTTGCCCGAGCTGGATTCGAACCAACACAGTCAGAACCAAAATCTGAAGTCCTGCCATTAGACGATCGGGCATCAATTGCATTTCAGCAATGGGCGACAAAAGTAAAAAGTTATTTCATTTTCACAAAATTTTAGTTGGGAATCTGCTTATTTAACACTGCGACTCCCCCGCAATTTCCTATCTTCGCCCGCATATCATTCACAAAATTCAGGCATGGTTTCCAAGTACAAACTGCTTAATAACATTATCGGCTGGGTGGTGTTCGCTATCGCGGCATTTACCTATGTTTCAACCATTGAACCAACCACAAGCTTCTGGGACTGTGGCGAGTACATCCTTTCTTGTTTAAAGCTGGAGGTAGGTCACCCGCCGGGAGCTCCGACATTCTTGTTGTTTGGGCGCTTTTTCTCCTTGTTCGGCTCCGGAGCTGACGGAGGTGCAGCTATGATTAACATCATGTCGGGATTGTCCAGTGCATTCACCATTCTGTTCATGTTCTGGTCGTTAACGCTGTTAGGTCGCAAATTGGTGGCTTCCATGGGCCAGGAGTTAAATGATGCCCGAATGTTCGCGGTTTTTGCCAGTGCAGCAATCGGTTCTTTGGCTTACACGTTTTCAGATTCTTTCTGGTTTTCGGCAGTTGAAGGCGAAGTATACGCGATGTCGTCATTCTTTACCGCTTTAGTTTTCTGGGCAATATTGCGCTGGGATGCCGACGATACGCCGCGTGCTGATAAATGGATTGTGTTTATCGCGTTTATGATGGGATTATCTATCGGTGTGCACTTATTGAACTTGTTGGCTATTCCTGCTATTGTCATGATTGTGTATTTCAAAAAATACGAATACACATTCAAAGGACTCATCATTTCTTTATTAGTAGCGGTTGGATTATTGGGCGTAATTCAGAACGGAATTATTCCGGGTGTTGTAAGTGCTGCCGCCAACTATGAGTTGTTCTTTGTGAATACCATCGGATTACCATTCAACTTCGGTACTATAATTTATTTCTTGTTGTTGATCGGTATGATTGTTACAGGAATGCAATACACATCTGCAGGTGGTGAAAAATTATATAAGCGCTTTATTTATGTTACGGGTGCGTTCTTCGGAATTACCGTGATCGCTGCATTGATGTATTCATCTGTGGCGTTGCCTTTCATTACTGCGGGTGGCGTTGCGGCGTTGATTTATTATTTCAAAGACAATCGTCATTTGCTCAACACCATCCTCTTGTCGTTTAGTGTAATGTTGATCGGTTATTCCACATTCTTTGTGTTGGTTATCCGCTCTCAGGCTAATACACCGATGGATGAAAACAACCCTGAAAACGCCATCAGCTTGTTGTCGTATTTGCAACGCGAGCAATACGGAGACTGGCCGTTATTGTACGGTCCTTACTACAATGCTACATTAGATTATAGCAATCCTGCTGATGATGGCAATCCGGTATATGCTAAGAATGCGTCAAGCGGTGATTATCAGATCATCGATCATCGCAAACAAACAAAGTATAACTGGGCTCCGGAAATGAGCACCATTTTACCGCGTATGTGGGAAATGAATCAGTCCAGCCATAAGCGTGAATACGAGCATTGGGGAGACGTAAAGCGCAACAACGTACGCGTTAAAGTGCAGGTGCGCACTGCTGAAGGTTTGCAAACTACAACCTTAACCCGTCCGAGTTTTGGAGCAAACTTGAAGTATTTCTTCAACTACCAGATTGGTTGGATGTACATGCGTTATTTCATGTGGAATTTCGCAGGAAAGCAAAATGATATTCAGGGCCATGGAAATATTACAGACGGTAACTGGCAATCCGGTTTATCTGCAACGGACAAAATTGATATGGGCAAAGCGCCTAAACGTCTTCGCGAAAATGCTGCGAACAACAAGTTCTTCATGCTGCCTTTAATTCTTGGTTTAATTGGATTGTTCTTCCAGGTTTCTAAAGATTGGAAGAATGGCTTGGTGGTAACGCTGATGTTCTTGTTTACAGGATTGGCCATCGTATTCTACCTCAACCAATATCCGTTGCAACCGCGCGAACGCGACTACGCTTATGCAGGATCGTTTTATGCTTTTGCGATGTGGATTGGTTTTGGCGTATACGCTATATATGATTTCCTGGCACGTTACGCGAAAATGGCGGGCATTGCAGGTGTTGGAATTGCAACTGTTGCCAGCTGTACGGTTCCATATATTATGGCGGCTCAGGGTTGGGATGATCACAACCGTTCATACCGTTATACCGCACGCGACTTCGCTAAGAATTATTTGTCAACCGTTGATAAGAACGGTGTAATATTTACCAATGGTGATAACGATACGTTCCCATTGTGGTACGCGCAAGAAGCAGAAGGTTATCGTACGGATGTACGCGTGTTAAACTTGTCGCTGTTGAATACAGATTGGTACATTGAACAATCCGTTCGTAAGGCTTATGATTCTGATCCTGTGCCGTTCTCGTTACCTGCACACAAATACCGTCAGGGTTCTGCAGAGCAAGTGTTCTTCCCGGAAGTTCCGGAAGGAACAGCATTACCTGCAATGAGCGCGCGTCAGTTGATCGACATGATCATTAACAACGATCCTCAGGTTACTGAAGTGAGGACAGGTCAGGACGACAACAACGAAATGTATACTGATACCGTATATACATTACCTACAAATCGTGTTTGGATTCCGGTGGACAAGAAGTTGGTGAAAGCTAATGGAACTGTTCCTGCTAACACTCCTGACAGCCTGATTTTGGATCGTATCGAATGGACGATCAACAAGCGTTATCTGTTGAAAGCAGATTTGATGATGTTGGATTTATTAGCAACCAATAACTGGAAGCGTCCTATTTACTTCGCAGTAACTGCAGGTTCAGGCGCATACCTGGATTTGGAAGATTTCTTCCGTCTCGAAGGTTTGGCGTATCGTCTTGTGCCGTTGAAAGCTTCGCAGGAAGGCATGTTCGGTGAACCTGTTGGATGTGATACGGATATCATGTACGATAAAATCATGAACCAATTTGTTTGGGGAGGTTTAGATGACACGACAAAGAACATCTACATGGATGAAAACAATTTGCGTTTCACTACGAACCAGCGTTTGCAAATGATGACACTTGCGAAGTTGCTGAACGATGAAGGCAAGGGTCAGAAAGCAGTACAGGTTTTGGATAAGTGTTTAGCTGTTATGCCTGAAAAGCACGTGCCATACGAGCCTGCAATGGTGTACATGGTTCAAGGTTATTTCACTGCGGGTGCTGCTGATAAAGGCAAGAAGTTATCGCGTCAATTGTTCGACATGTGCGAAGAGGAATATGTGTTCTACAAAGGTCTCAACGATAAACGTGGCGATTACAAATCGGATGTGAATCGTTTGCAGTCTGCTATGCAAATGTTGGCGCAATATGCCGGTGATTATGGTCATACCGATATGATGACAGAATACGATGGGCGTTTAGGAAAGTTGGGTATTCAGTCGCCGAATCAGTTTCGTCAGCAGAAACCGAAATTGCCGTTTGATACTTTATTAGAGAAGTTGCGTACGGAAACAATTCCTCCAACTCCGGAAAGTTTACCTCCAACCAAGCGCTAAACTTTAGCGAATGATTCGCATCACACGCCCTCCACAGATCATCAGGAAATATTATTCCGGTGCTCAGTGGAGGGTTCCTGTTTCCGATAAATCAGTGTATCTCACGTTCGACGATGGACCACATCCTGAGATTACAACGGCTGTGTTGGAAATTCTGAAACAGTACGATGTAAAGGCGAATTTCTTTTGTGTTGGCGCCAACGTTGAGAAGTATCGCAGTTGTTACGACCGTATTTTACAGGAAGGTCATCACGTCGGCAATCACACCATGACCCACAAGGACGGCTGGAAAACACCGTTGCGTGATTATCTTAAAGAAGTTGTTGCTTGTCAGCAGTTGGTTGCATCCGATTTGTTTCGCCCGCCGTACGGCAGAATTACGCGTCAACAATTTAATGCGTTAAAGCAGCACTATCGCATCATCATGTGGGATGTGTTGTCGTATGATTTTGATCAAACTTTAACTGCAGAAGACTGCTTGAAACCAACGTGTAAAGCCACACGTCCGGGATCTGTTGTAGTATGGCACGACAGTGCGAAAGCTGCTGAACGCATGTTACCGGCCTTGCCCAAATACATCAAGTATTGTAAGGAACAAGGCTATAACTTCGAGTTACTTTAAGCAGTTGTGGGAATTACCTTCGGCAGATCTTCATTCTTAATACCGCTCCAACCTTTACGCACGTTGATGATATCCGTAAATCCGTGTTGCTTCAAAATGGAAGTCGCAATCATGGAACGATAGCCGCCTGCACAATGAATGTAGATGGGCTCGGTAGGTTCAAGTGCCTTTAAGTTCTCGGTATTACCAAACTGTGTCAGACACATCAATTGTGCGCCTTCCACATGTCCCGACTCAAATTCTCCGGGACGACGCACATCCACAATCTTACGATGATTACCCGAACGCACATCAGCAGCAAATTCTGCCGGATTAATTGAATGTACTTTATCTACTGCCATTCCGGATGCAATCCACTGAGGCATCCCGCCATCAACATAGCCAACAACATTTTCGTAGCCGACGCGCGCCAAACGCAATACAGCTTCACGTTCTTTACCCGGAGCAGCTACTACAATTAGTGGCTTAGTAATATCAATTAATGTTCCTACCCAAACAGCATACGTGCCATCAAGTCCGATATTTAAAGCACCGGGAATAAAACCGGATTCAAATTCGTCGGGAGTTCGTGTATCCAAAACCAGTGCGCCTTGTTGTATCGCAGCCATAACCTCTTCAGGTTTTAATGCTTTCGAATTGCGCTCCAGCACGGTGTCAATATTTTCATAACCGCGCTTATTAATCATCGCATCTTCAAAAAAGTATTGCGGCGGTGCAGAAAGTCCATCCGTTACAGTGCGAATGAATTCCGTTTTGTCGGTGATCAGCATCGCGTAATTCGTTTGTTTTTGCTGGCCGATGGTTGACCAGGTTTCTTTGCCGATATTTTTCCCGCACGCAGAGCCGGGACCATGCGCAGGATATACGGTTACACTATCGGGCAACGCCTTCAGTTTTTTTAGTGACTCGAACATCATCCCGGCTAATTCTTCTTTGGTCATTTTGCCGTCCAGCAAATCAGGTCGTCCTACATCGCCTACAAAAAGTGTATCACCGGTGAATATAGCGTGTGGTTGATCTTGTTCATCCAACAACAAGTAGCACGTTGATTCGGGCGTGTGCCCCGGCGTGTGCATTACTTTGATTTTTATTTTTCCTAATTGCAACATTTCATTGTCTGCTGCAATGTGTGTAGCGTAGTTCGTTTCGGCAGTTGGACCGTAAACGATTGTTGCTCCTGTAGCTTTCGCTAAATCAATATGTCCACTAACGAAGTCGGCATGAAAGTGTGTTTCAAGAACGTACTTGATTTTCACGCCACGTTCTTTGGCTTTTGCCAGATAGGGTTCTGTTTCACGAAGCGGATCAATAACAATAGCTTCGCCATCAGATTCAATCCAATATGCGGCTTCGGCAAGACAGTTGGTATATAATTGTTCAATATGCATATTCCGATTTTTTGATAAAGTTAGTGAGAACGGATCTAATTATTGAAAGTGGCGGATCGTGTTGCCGGACTTTGTTCCTATAAAAAGTTAAAAGGAACGCGTATCTTTCCTTATGCAACACTTCGTGCAACAGGTCCCGCGAATATTTACCTCCTGATTGATTTTGCGTGAAATCATGAGTGCCGATGCTGCTGTGATCTATCGTTTAAATAGTGATCCGGATGTTATTTTATGGCGAGGTGTTGCACCTATGATGGATTTGAACGATGCGGAGCAGTTGATTTTTAAATGGAGACAGGCTTTCGCTCTGAATCAAGGTGTGCGCTGGGGAATTGAAATGGAGGGGAAATTAATTGGTACGTGTGGAGCCAAACAGATTTCTTTACAGCACAAGCGGGCGGAGATAAGTTATGATCTGCTTCCTGAATTCTGGAATCGGGGAATCATGACAGAAGCACTTTCCGCTATGACGCAGTTGTTGCTCACTGAATTTAATTTGCAAAGTATTGAAGCAAATATTGACCCTTCACATCACGCGTCGGCGAAAGTGCTAACCAAACTAGGATTTGCTTCGGAAGCACTGTTTCGAAACAACTATTATCACGAACGTTGGTGGGACTCGCAGATATGGAGCAAGCACAGGACTAGTTAAACTGTGGAGCTGAAGAGCCCGAAGTCAGTCCATTTTTATTGAAACGAATTGCCAATATTAATTCGTGCGTACCGCTGCTGTAATTACGCAGATTGGTGGAGGTAAAATCAAACGCATAACCAATTTGCAAGTTTTCGCGTATTACGAATCCGGTATAAGCGGTGATAGCATCCAGATGACGATAAGCGCCACCTAACCAAATTTTGTCTTTGTAAATAATACGAGCTCCTGCATCAAATTGGAAGGGCACAGGAGTTACGTACTTCGTTAAAATGCTGGGCTCCAGAATAAAATCATCACCCAGGTTGAAACGATAACCTGCCATTCCGTAGTAATGACGATTCAATACACTGGTGGTGTTTGACATGTAGTCGAAGAACTTCAATTTGCTTTGCTGAATCTGTAACGCGGAAAAACCCACCCAGAATTTATCGTTGTACAGATAAAATCCTGCAGAAAAATCAGGAGTTAAAACAGACTGGACAGAATTGGTAATAACAAGATCTCCGGGATCATGCAAGTTGATCTTATGTCCATCAATCATAAACTGCAAAATGCCTGCGGATATTCCCATCGAGAGTTTTAACTTCTCCGTTAACGGTGCATGATAGGCGTAGGACAAATAGAAACCTGTTCGTCGAGTAGGACCAACGTTATCTGTGAATAATTGTCCTCCAACACCCATGTGATCATATTTCAATGGTCCATTAACACTCAGCATGTAAGTGCGTGGCGCATCCGTTATTCCTTTCCATTGATAACGATTTGCAGACATGCCCATGAAGTAATCTTGTTTGCCACCAATCGCAGGATTTAACACATAATCGTTGATCATGTACTGCGAGAAATGCGGCAACTGTTGTGCGCTTCCTTCAACACTCCAGAGGAAGGCAACAACCGGGATAAGTATGAGCAGCTTCTTCATGTTAGCGTAAAATGGTTATTGGTCCGGTGTACGTATCAGGGAATAACGGATCGTTCAGCTTAATGATGTAGTAGTAAGTTCCAACCGGCAATGGCTCTCCGTTAAAGTGTCCATCAAACGGAGTAACATAACCACGTGAGTAGAATAAACGCTCACCCCAACGATTGAATACTTCTACTTCACAATTTTCAAATAGTTGAATATTGTCGATCTGCCAGTAATCGTTAACGCCATCACCATTAGGAGTAAAGCCGTTCGGGAAATCGATCATCGGAACTACCGATACCACTACGGTGTCCGTACTTGAACATCCTGCAGTGTCGGTAACCTGTACGACATACGTTGTAGTTCCTGCCGGTGAAGCAACAGGATTTGCTGAGTTCGGGTCTCCTAATCCTACCGTAGGACCCCAAACATATGTTGAACCCGAAGGACCTGTCGGAGATCCGCCAATTGTTGCGGTCATTCCTGTGATAATGGTTTGATCTGCTCCCGCATCAGCAGTTGGTCCCGGAAGTGATACAACCTGAACTGTATCTGCATCGGTACAACCGCCGTTCGTAATAACTACTACATATGAAGTAGTTCCAAGTGGCACAGAAATGTTAACGGATGATTGATTTCCGATTTGCGTATTCGCAGGAAGGATAAACCATGCGAATGTTGTTGCGTTCGTGCTTGCACTTGCATCGAGTACTAATGATCCTGAAGCACACAGTGAAGTGTCGCTGCCCGCATTGGCATTCAATGTAATCAACGGACTTACAACAAATGTTGATGTGATGCTGCAACCGTTAGCATCAGTAGCTATCAAAGTGTACGATCCGAAGAACAATCCTGTTGGATCCTCAGTTGCTGATGTGTATCCGTTAGGACCTGACCATGCATAAGTATATGGCGTCGTGCCTCCTGTTACTGTAACGTCGATCGCGCCGTCGGCAACATTATTACAACTTGCATCTGTAACAGCACTATTGCTCAGCACAAGTACAACGGGAGAAACAATAGTTGCATTTTGTGTTGCCGTGCATCCATTAGCATCCGTAACAGTAACTGTATATGTTCCTGCGCACAATCCGGTTGCTGTCGATCCTGTTTGTGAATTGCTCCAGCTGTATGTATACGGTAACGTTCCACCGGAAATAATAGCACTTATAAACCCATCGCAGGTGTTCGCACACAACTCATCCTGAACAAATAAATTGGAAGTACTTAACGGAGCAGGTTGTGTTAGGTTGACAACTCCTGAAGACACGCAACCCATAACATCTGTTACCTGAACAACATATGTTCCTGCACACAGTCCCGAAGTTGTAGAAGTAGTAGCTCCGTTACTCCAGGAGTAAGTAAATGGCCCGCTACCCGAAACAATATTAGCTGTTGCGGAACCATCACAACTGCTGTTACAGCTTATCGGAGTTGACGATGTATTGAGAACAATTGTACTGTTAATGTTGCTTACCGGAATAGCCTGCGTTAACGAACAACCTGAAGCATCAGTAACCGTAACGGTATAAAGTCCTGCACATAAGTTGTTGATGGTTGATGTCGTTAAATTGCCCGGCAGCCAGTTGTACGTGTACGGACCATTACCACCTGTAACGTTCAAGGCAATAGTTCCTGAACAGAATCCGCAATCCGTATTTGTAATTTGCTGATTGAGTTGAATAGCAGGTGGAGCAGTAATTGAGAACGTGTCAATAAACACACATCCATTCGCGTCGGTAATTTGTACCGTGTATCCGCCTGCACATTGCCCGTTGATTGATGCGGTAGTTTGGCCTCCCGGCAACCAGTTAAAGGTGTAAGGTCCGGTTCCGCCTGATGGATTCAAACTGATAGTGCCGTCGCAAGTAGATGCGCAGCTTGCATTTGTAATATTTGCATTAGAAGCCGTTGGTCCTCCGTTACTATTCATGATAACGTTAAACTGCTGCGAACAACCCGTAGCGTCGGTAATCAATACACTATACACTCCGTTGCACAATGTATTCAAAGATGATGTTGTTGCGCCGGTGTTCCACAAGTAAGAGTATGGAGCCACACCACCGGTTGGGTTTAGGAATATTGATCCGTCGCACTGACCACATGTTGTATTGTTAACAGTTGCATTTGGTGCAATACTATTTGGCGCGCTGATGTTACCTGTTGCAGTTGTTGTACATCCCTGAGCGTCGGTGATGATAACGCTGTATGTTCCTGCGCAAAGTCCGGATGCAGTTGCATTGTTTTGACCTAACGGATCATTCCACTGATAAACAAACGGAGCAGTTCCGCCGCTTGCACTAACTGTTAAGGTACCATCACAATCTCCATTGCAAGACGCCGAAGTAGAGGTAACTGTTGCAGCAATTATATTCCATGCATTGATAGTTGCAATCACTTGTTGGGTGCATCCATTCGCATCTGTAATAGTGCAAGTGTACGTTCCAACACATTGCCCGGAAATTGAAGCGGTAGTTTGTCCTCCCGGAGCCCAAAGATAGCTGTATGGACCTGTTCCGCCGGATGGGTTAAGACTGATTGCGCCATCGCAACTGTTTACACAATTTGCATTGGTAACAAACTGATTGCCGATGATGGGCTGAGGACCATTGATGATAACAGGAGAATAACGAATACAACCGTTAGCATCGGTTACTTCCAGATTATAACTGCCTGCACACATATTGGTCAAACTGTTTACCGTTTGTCCGCCCGGAATCCACAGGTAGGTGTATGGCGCTGTTCCTCCAATCGGAAGTACAGTAGCACTGCCGTCACAAGTGTTAGGACATGTTGCATCTGCAGACGTGATTGTTTCACCTGTAGGGCCTCCGTTGTTGTTGAGTGTTACCGTGAATGTACTTTGGCATCCTGATGCATCCGTAACGAGAACCGTATAAAGGCCGGCGCACACATTGGTTTGGTTAGGTTGTGGGGGCAATCCGCCGGACCACGCATACGTGTATGGTGCAGTACCGCCGGAAGGAGTCACGTTAATCGTGCCGTTACATACGCCGCAGTTAGCGGGTGCTGATGCAACAGATAGGTTGAGGTTTTGTGCCGGTAATATTGTTACGGTTTGAATGTCAATACAACCTCTGCTGTCGCGAACAGTTACCGTGTATGTTCCAACACATTGATTGGTGATTGTTGCAGTAGTTTGTCCACCCGGCGCCCACAAGAATGTGTAAGGTCCGGTTCCTCCGATCGGGTTTGCAGTAGCACTACCATCACAAGTGTTTCCGCATGATGGAGAAGTGAAGGAGGTATTCGCGAGTAACTGAGCAGGCTGTGTAATCGTGGAGTTAATCTGAATATCACATCCGTTCGCGTCTGTAATCGTTACGGTGTAAACTCCTGCGCACAAGCCGGTAACTACAGGTGTTGTTTGTCCGCCCGGAGCCCAGCTGTATGTATAAGCCGGTGTTCCGCCATTAACGGTTAATGAAGATGTTGCGTCACAATCTCCAAAACAAGTTGGACTTGTTGAAGAAGCAGTGGCAACAATAGTAGGTGGTTCAGTAATTGTAACAGACTGAATATTTTCGCATCCGTTCGCATCCGTTGTTGAGATGCTATATGCACCTGCGCACAGTCCGGTTACACTTGGTGTTGTTTGTCCTCCCGGCGACCATAAATACGTATATCCCGGTATTCCACCCGATGCAACTACAGCCGCCGTTCCATCACAATCGCCGTTACACGAAGCATTTGTGGAAGTTAAATTCACAACTATGGAAGGAGGTTGTGTTATCGTAACAGAATCAACAACAGAACATCCCGATGCATCTGTAACTGTAACCGTATATGTGCCCGGACACAAGTTAACAGTGCTTGGAACAATCGGACCTGATGACCACACGTAGGAGTATGGAGTTGTGCCGCCCGTTACTGTTGCGGTTGCCGTTCCATCGCAGAAACTATTGCATGTGATGTTAGTCGATGTAACAGCAAGTCCGATTGCGCCGGGCTGCGTTAAACTAAATGTAAATGTCCCTATGCATCCATTCGCATCAGTAATATCAACACTGTAATTGCCCGCACATAAACCCGATTCGGTTGGTCCGTTACCACCGCTGCTCCAGGAGAACGTGTAAGGAGCTGTACCTCCGGTTGGTGTAACAGTAATTGATCCGTCACATATTCCGTTGCATGAAGGAACTTGTAATGTTGCCGGAGCAGTCAAAATATTCGGCTCTGTTATCGTTACGTTTTGGAAAGTAATACAACCAACAGCGTCCGTTATTTGAACAAAATATAATCCTGCACACAAACCGCTCACTGAAGGTGTTCCATCACCTGTTGGTGTTCCGGGTGTCCAATCAAAAGTAAATGGTCCGGTTCCTCCTGTTACGGTAGTTGTTGCCGTTCCATCACAAACACCTTGACACGAAGCATCGGTGAAAGCCATTGTAGCCGTTGGTCCGTTAATGTTTCCAACGGCGATTGGAATATTTTCAGAACATCCGGATGCATCTGTAATAGTTACCGTGTATATGCCCGGACATAATGAAGACAAGTTCGGAGTTGTCTGTCCACCCGGTGCCCACAAATACGTGTATGGTCCAACGCCACCGCTTGCAGATGTAACGATCCCTCCATCACACAAGGTGCAATTGGCATCAGAAACAACAGCATTAGCAAGTATAAGTGCAGGTTCGGTAATGTTGAACACAATTGTCGTATCGCAACCATTTTGGTCTGTTACTGTACAGGTGTAGCTTCCAACGCATAGACCGTTAACAGCAGGAGTCGTCTGACCTCCCGGCGCCCACAAGTAGGATAACGTTCCTGTTCCACCTGAGGCAGTAACGCTCGCGGTGCCGTCGCATAATGCATGGCAAGATGCATTAGTTGAATTAGATGTGGCTGTAATCTGTGGAGGATTTCCGAATGTTATTACAGATGAACTAAAGCATCCGTTTGCATCAGTAGCTGTTACGGTGTATGTTCCTGCACAGGCATTGGTAAGGTTCTGGTTAACGATATTTCCGGGCTGCCAAACATATGTATATGGATTTGCACCACCGGAGGCATTCGCACTGGCAACGGCATCGCAGTCTCCAAAACATGTTGGTGTACTTCCCGAGCTGGTGATAGAAATATTAACTACTTGGTTGATATTTACTGTTGCTGTTGTAGTACAACCTTGTGCATCTGTTATGGTACACGTGTAAGAGCCGACACATAAGTTGGTGGCAGTAGGGTTGGTTCCACCGGCGGGTGTCCAGAAATATGCATACGGTGAGTTACCGCCACTGACAGATACTGTAGCCGTTCCATTACAAATATTACAACTTGCGGTACTTCCGGTAATTTGAGCGGAGAGCGGCTGAGGTTGTGTAATACTTACCGTTTGATTGGTTGTACATCCATTGGCATCAGTAACCGTTAGTGTGTACGTGCCCGCACAAAGTCCCGTAACCGAAGAAGTGGTTTGTCCGCCCGGCATCCATAAAAATGTATACGGTCCGGTGCCTCCTGTCGGATTCGATGTAGCCGAGCCGTTGCAATTTCCTGAACACGTTGCTGCAACTGTTGTAACTCCTGCGTTGATCGGTTGAGGTTGTGTAATGTTAATGGCCAATGTGGTATCGCAACCGTTGGCATCCGTAACTGTGACGCTATATGTTCCTGCACACAGACCCGAAATATTTGGCGTTGTTTGTCCGGTTGGAGACCAACTGTATGTATATGGCGGAGTACTTCCATTAACTACAACCTGAATGTTACCATCACACGATCCGTTACAACTTACATCATTACTCGTGATGCTGATTTGAAATGGTACAGGCTGTGTAATGGATATCACGCTATTACTGGTACATCCATTCGCATCTGTAACATCAACTGTGTAAGTGCCTGCACATTGGTTAGTGATGCTTGGCGTGGTTTGGTTTCCCGGACTCCAGCTATATGTATACGCTGCTGTACCGCCTGAGACGTTAGCAGAGATCGTAGCGCTGCAGGCATTGTTGCATAGGAGCTGTGTTGCGGTTGTTGTTACGCTCAGGATATTAGGTTGAGTAATCGTAATAGTTTGGTTGCGTTGACAACCATTGGCATCAGTTACGGTTACTGTATACTGTCCGGCACACAGTCCGTTAATGCTTGGTGTTGTTTGTCCTCCGGGTGCCCACACGTATGTATATGGTCCTGTACCACCACTCGGATTGGCGGTAGCAATTCCATCGCAAAATCCATTGCACGAAACATTGGTACCTGTGCCATTAACAAGAAGTTGTGGGGGTTGTGTGATCGTAATCGTGGATTGAGCAGTACAATTGTTAGCGTCAGTTACTGTAATGGTATATGTTCCGGGACACAAATTAGAAATGCTCGGTGTCGTGATATTTCCCGGCAACCAATTGTAGGTGTAAGGGCCAGTACCGCCTGATGGATTGGCAGTAGCAGTTCCGTCACAAGCGTTAAAGCAAGTAACGTTTGTGCTTGATGATCCGGTAAGCAGTATTGCCGGTTCTGTGATTGTAACTTGTGCATTAGTTGTACAACCATTCGCATCAGTTACAGTAACAGTGTATGTTCCGGGGCATAGTCCGGAAGCAGTTGGTCCGTTTCCTCCACTTGGCGCCCACGAATAAGTATAGTTTGGTGTCCCGCCGGTAGCATTGGCCGCAGCAGTTCCGTCACATGCACCGAAGCAAGAAATGTTTGTTGATGTCGGGATGCTCGCAAGAACAGGAGGTTCAGTGATATTGACAGTTTGCTGAAAAGTACAGCCGTTATTGTCTGTAACCGTTAGTGTGTAAGAGCCTGCGCATTGTCCTGTTATACCGGCTGTGGTTTGTCCTCCGGGCTGCCATAAAAAAGTATATGGTGCTGTTCCTCCGGATGGAGTGGCTGTAGCTGCGCCATTACATAAACCAAAACATGTTGCGTTGGTAACAGCAACTTGCGCTGTTAACACAGGTGGTTGTGTTATTGTGGTGACATAAGTATCCTGACATCCGTTCGCGTCTGTAATTGTGCAAGTGTAAGTGCCGGGACAGAGACTGGTAACCGCCGGTGTTGTTTGACCTCCGGGTGCCCATAAGAATGAATAAGGTCCTATACCTCCTGTTGGCGCAACCGATGCGGTGCCGTCACAGGCTGCATTACAAGTTACATTAGTGCTACTTCCGTTATCTGCAAGTAGTGCAGGCTGGGTTATGACAGATTGTTGCGTTACAATACAGCCGTTGTTGTCGGTAACCGTTAGCGTGTACGTCCCTGCGCATTGATTGGTAATCGTATTGGTAGTTTGATTGCCGGGTGACCATAAAAAAGTATAGCCGGGTGTTCCGCCTGCAACACTTGCCGTGCTCGATCCATTACAATTACCATTACATAATGGCGGAACATTAGAGAAGAAAATTACCAATGGAGGAGGATCGACAACAATTGCAAATGCGGGAACCTGATCACCACCAACCAAATCGGTTACAACCACCAAATAAGTTCCTGCACAAAGACCGGTTGCCGTGGCAGTCGTTTGGGGAGGAACTGTACTCCACTGGTAGCTGAAATTACCGGAACCACCAACAACTACGGCAGTCGCAGTTGCATTACACTCACCGTTACATAAGTTGGGAACTACAACTGTAGTAACAGTATGACTTAGAGGATTGACAGGGTCCCCAATACGAAGTACCTGTCCTCCGCGAATTTTTTCTGCGCCTTCTATTTGCACGGCAACAACGGATGAATACTCTTGCGTCTGCAAAATCCCGCTTTGAATTTTCAAATTACCATTAACGTACAGGTGATCTTCAATGATAACGTCGCTTTCAGTTGTAATAGTCATCGAGTTAGAAAACACATGACCATTGGAACGAATGCGAGTAGTTGTTGCATTGGAAGAAAGCTTCCACTTGAGATCGCCTGACTCGCTGAATGGTGCATTCAATTCAATGTTTCCATAAACATGAATTGTACCTGCTCCGGTAATTTTAATTCCGTTGGAACTGTTTGTGTTTAGATAATAACCGTTGCTGCTTGGAAATGCTGTAGTCAGCGATTTGCAATAAACACTGCCGTCGATGATGATTTCTGTCCCTGTAGAATTAATGACAACATCATCTTCTTTGCCGGGTATAGCGCCCTGAATGGCACTTTCCCAGTTTTGAGCGTCGTTCCAATTACCTGAAGTACCAACCCACAAAAAGGTATCAGCACTCACCGAAAGGTGTATGCCCAATAATAAAACGATCGTACTCAGTAACCGGAATAGGGTCTTTCTCATGCTTACTATCAGTAAAAGTGCACAAATAACTGCAATGTCAATTCCCCATATCGTGTTAAAGATTAACATCGAAATGTGGAATACCTCAAAGTGTGCTTACTTTTGCCTCTATAAATATAGAAAAACCGTGGTAGAGGAACAACGTTTACACAAGGACGAGATCATTATTCTCCTTAAAATCGGAGAGCATTTTGTTCAAAAGCAACATATTCAATCCGTGGCACGTTTCGGGAAAGGAACCAAGATGATCTTAACTAACGGGAAGGAATATGTAGTTAATGTTCCTTTTGACAAAGTAGAAGATTTGTTGGAAGCTAAATAGCGCTATCCTATCAGCGCAAATAGCACTGACGCGCTTACTATTCCCAATAAAAATCCTGCTGTAATTTGTAAAATGTTGTGCGCTCCGCTAATCATGCGGGCAGTGCCAATTATGCCGGCGATAACAAATACAGCACTTAATAATCCGAGCGGCACATTGCTATCGTTGCGTGCTGTTATGATTAACGCTCCACAAAGTCCTCCAATTCCAATCATGTGTAAACTGATTTTCCACCACAGGTTAATGATCAATGCCTCGAGCATACACACGGCTGCTGTTAATGTGAGAAGTTGAATGAATGTTGGAATAATCCGCGTGTTCATAGCGAAAAGCGCGACCAAATAAATGACAGTGGATTGAATCAGTGGCCAGTTGCGTTCTTTGGCGGTGTGCATTTCCATGCTCCCTATCATGCCGAACCGATACATGATAAAAACAGAAATCAGCGGAAGCAGAAATGTGCTGGTGAAGATTAGGCCAAGAATTAACCAATTAACATTGCCGGCCGCAAGAAAATCGATTCTCCGAACAATGAATACGTAGGCAGCTGTGCCATAAGTAGTCATTAACAGCGGATGAAAAAGCGTTGCCAGAATTTTTGGAACAGCAGACACTGTTACAGCTCCTTTCTTAATCGTGCAACAGGAATTCCTAACTGTTCACGGTACTTGGCAACGGTGCGTCGAGCAATGTTGTAACCTTTTTGTTTCAGTACGCGCGCCAAACCATCATCGGTAATGGGTTTCTTCTTGTTTTCACTTTCAATACAATCGGAGAGAATCTTTTTCACTTCGCGCGTAGAAACCTCTTCACCGGAATCGGTAGAAAGTGACTCCGAGAAAAATGTTTTTAATAAGAATGTTCCAAACTGCGTTTGCACATATTTGCTGTTGGCAACGCGAGAAACCGTTGAAATATCCAGGCCAACACGGTCTGCGATATCCTTCAGGATCATTGGTTTCAGCGATGTTTCGTCACCTTCCAAAAAGTAAGCCTGCTGATAATCCATGATGGCATGCATGGTGAGCAATAATGTTTGCTGACGCTGTTTCAGCGCATCAATGAACCATTTTGCGGAATCTATTTTTTGTTTGATAAAAGTGACAGCTTCCTTGCTACTCTTCTCTTTACTTTTTGCGTACTCCTGTAACATTTGATTGTACATGCCGCTAACACGAAGTTCAGGCATGTTACGTTCGTTGAGTGACAATTCCAATTTACCATCGTTATTATACACGATAAAATCAGGAACAATGTCTTGTGCCACTACTGCGTTTCCATCGCCGGCACTTCCCGGGCGCGGATTGAGATGCGTAATTTCATTGATGACGCGCTTTAAAGAATCGTCGTCAACAGCGAGTTTCCGCGAAATTTTTTCATAGTGCTTTTTCGAGAACTCTTCCATGTGCTCCGAAACCACACGCATCGCCAAAATAATCTCCGGCGTTTTTGGATGTTTCCGTTTGAGTTGCAGCAACAAGCACTCTTGTAAGTCTCTTGCTCCAACTCCCGGAGGATCGAAGGTTTGAATCATCTGAAGCAATTCTTCCAGATCTTCAAGAGTTGTTGTTATGTTCTGCGTGAAAGCGAGATCATCAATTATCGCGTCCAAATCGCGTCGCAAGTATCCGTCTTCATCAATGTTGCCGATAATGTATGCGGCTATTTGATAGTGCTCATCATCGAGTGGCTGCAAACCAAGCTGTGTAAGCAACTGATCCTGAAATCCGGGTCCTTGCGATAAAGGCATTTCCTTACGCTCTTCATCCGGACTTGAATTATTGACTTGCTCCCGATAATCGTAGCCTTCATCTTCATCCATGTATTCGTCCAACGAGAAATCTTCATCCGAGGCGCGCTCTTCTTCGCCTTCATCATCACCGGTTACGTCATCGGAATCGTTGCTTTCTTCATCCTCATCGAAAATGTCGTCCTCATCTTCATTTAACTCATCGTTTACATCCTCTTCATCCTGTTCCTCGCCTTCTTCAAGTGCAGGATTAATTTCCATTTCTTCTTTAATACGCTGTTCCAGGGCAACAGTTGGCAACTGCAACATTTTCATCAACTGAATTTGTTGCGGGGACAACTTCTGGAGGAGTTTCTGATGTAATGACTGTTTCAGCATACACTCCTAAGATACGATGATTTATTTTTCGTGGTACGATTTTTGATGAAATAAAAAACGGCTGCAAATACTTGCAGCCGTTTTGTTTTATGAAAGGCGATGTTATTTTTTCAAGTTCGCCATCAGGTATTCGCGATTCATTGTTGCAATATTCTCCAATGAAATTTCTTTCGGGCATTCTGCTTCGCAAGAACCTGTATTCGTACAGTTTCCAAAGCCTTGTACGTCCATTTCACGTACCATATTTAATACACGCTCTGTGCGTTCTACGCGACCTTGAGGTAATAAGGCAAACTGCGAAACTTTTGCAGAAACGTACAACATTGCAGATGAATTCTTGCACGCTGCAACGCAAGCACCGCAACCGATACAAGCAGCAGCAGCAAACGCTTTATCCGCATCATCTTTTGGAACAGGAATGTTGTTGGCATCCTGTGCGTTTCCTGTATTAACGGAAATAAATCCGCCCGCAGCCTGAATTTTGTCAAATGCAGAACGATCAACAACCAAGTCCTTAATAACCGGAAATGCTTTTGCGCGCCATGGTTCAACCGTGATAGTGTCTCCATCTTTAAACGCACGCATGTGTAACTGGCAGGTTGTTGTTCCTTTCCAAGGGCCATGAGGTTGCCCGTTGATGTACATGGAACACATACCGCAAATTCCTTCACGACAATCGTGGTCGAAAGCGATAGGTTCTTCACCTTTTTCAATCAAACGTTCGTTCAATACATCGAACATTTCAAGGAATGACATATCAGGGGAGATGTCGGGAACCTGATAGGTATGAAAGTTTCCGGCTTCCTTACTATTTTTTTGTCTCCAGATTTTCAGCGTAAGATTCATAGTGCTGTGGATTTAAATGCTGTTTGAGAAATCAATTATTTATAAGAACGTGCGGAAACTTTGATGCGCTCGTACTTCAAGTCTTCTTTATGCAAGTCGTAATTGCCGTTGCCTTTGTATTCCCATGCCGCAACATACGAGTACTTGGCGTCATCACGCAGTGCTTCACCTTCTTCTGTCTGGAATTCTTCACGGAAGTGTCCACCGCAAGATTCATTACGGTTTAATGCGTCAATACACATTAACTCGCCCAATTCAAGGAAGTCAGCAACACGTCCTGCTTTTTCCAATTCAGGATTCATTTCGTTAGCGCTTCCCGGAACACGTACTTCTTTCCAGAACTCTTCACGCAATTGACGGATTTCCTGAATCGCTTCTTTCAATCCTTGCTCGTTACGCGCCATACCACATTTGTCCCACATGATTTTACCCAAACGCTTGTGGAAGTGGTCAACTGTTTTTGATCCTTTATTGTTGATCAGATTATTGATGGTGTCTTTAACAGATTTTTCTGCTTCTTCAAAAGCCGCATGGTCAGTGCTTACCAACTTTTCACGGATTTGTGTGTTGAGGTAAGAACCGATGGTGTACGGAATTACAAAGTACCCGTCAGCCAAACCTTGCATTAGTGCAGATGCACCCAAACGGTTCGCTCCGTGATCAGAGAAGTTCGCTTCACCTAATGCATACAATCCGGGAACAGTAGTTTGCAATTCGTAATCGACCCAAAGACCGCCCATGGTATAGTGAACAGCAGGGTAAATACGCATCGGAACTTCGTAAGGATTTTCGCCGGTAATTTTTTCATACATCTCAAACAAGTTCCCGTACTTCTCTTTTACGACATCTTTACCTAAAGCAATGATGCGATCCTTGGAAGCATTGGTTTCGTTGAGTTTGTTCGCCTGAATTTTTCCGTAACGTTCAATAGCAGCTGCATAATCCAAATAAACCGCCATTTTTGAAGCGCCCACCCCAAATCCTGCATCACAACGTTCTTTCGCAGCACGAGATGCTACGTCGCGAGGAACAAGATTTCCGAAGGCCGGATAACGACGTTCCAAATAGTAGTCGCGCTCTTCTTCAGGAATTTCATTCGGTTTACGTGTGTCGCCTGCTTTTTTCGGAACCCAGATACGGCCATCGTTACGCAACGATTCAGACATCAAAGTCAGTTTGGATTGATGGTCTCCGGATACAGGAATACAAGTCGGGTGAATCTGTGTAAAGCACGGATTGCCAAATAAAGCACCTTTCTTGTGTGCTTTCCAAGCCGCAGTTACGTTAGAGCCCATGGCGTTGGTAGAAAGGAAGAACACGTTACCGTATCCGCCGGTACATAATAACACCGCATGACCTGCATGACGTTCAATTTCGCCTGTCACCAAATTACGTGCGATAATACCACGTGCTTTACCATCAATGACAACAACGTCCAACATTTCGTGACGGGAATACATTTTTACAGTGCCCAATCCAACCTGACGTTGCAAGCCGCTGTATGCGCCCAACAGCAATTGTTGACCGGTTTGACCCGCAGCATAAAACGTACGCTGAACCTGAGTTCCACCGAAAGAACGGTTACTCAACAATCCGCCGTATTCACGTGCAAAAGGAACGCCCAAAGCAACACACTGGTCAATGATATTGGCACTTACTTCTGCAAGACGATAAACATTGCCTTCACGTGCGCGGTAGTCGCCACCTTTAATGGTATCGTAAAACAAGCGGTACGTACTGTCGCCGTCGTTTTGATAATTTTTTGCTGCATTGATACCGCCCTGTGCCGCAATGGAGTGAGCTCGGCGCGGACTATCCTGAAAGCAAAATACTTTCACTTTGTAACCCAACTCAGCCAGGCTGGACGCTGCAGATGCACCGGCCAAACCCGAACCTACGATGATAATCTCCAGATTACGTTTGTTCGCAGGGTTTACCAAAGGAACGGTTGAACGGTAATTGGTCCATTTCGATTCCAGTGGTCCTTCCGGGATTTTTGAATCAAGTAGATTAGGTGACGTTCTCAAGAGTACGAGTAGGGAAGAATTCTCTTGCTTATCTCGTCCAGCGCGGCGAGATATTGTTCACGCTCAAAGATGAATGGCCCCAGGCCAGTGTAATCCAGCGGAACCCAGCCGTTTTCCAGCGCATCTTCAGGCTCCACCCAAAGCGTGGGGGTTGGCCCGCCCAGAAGGGGACTCTCAAGGTTTTCCCAGGTGACGGTCTTTTCTTCAAAGGCCA
>CALJIF010000031.1 GCA_937974275.1 uncultured Flavobacteriales bacterium | reverse complement strand
AACAGAAGCACATACGCATAACAGCACATTTGCAATAGGCGGGGTTACGTGCTCCGCAGACAGTTTTGTGGTAGCCGAAAGTTTTGTGCTCCGCATAAACATTAGTGGTAAAAAGCCCGCCCATTGCAAATCTGCAAAACGTGTGTGACTTGAATCAATTACTCTTGAAACAAGTAATTGAATGCTATTTAACCGATGGAGGGAGTTATTATTAGAATAACCGGTCTTCTAATGACGCCTTTCCGGAGGAGTTATTAAACTGCCTTGTGCTGCGTTGTATGAAAATATGATGTGGTGAGCGACAAGGATTAAAAGGTCAGAGATTATCTGATTAAGTATGACCGAAGCGAGCTGAATCCCGATAGCTATCGGGATGAACCGTTCGATGAAGCCTCGAAAATGTTGGTTTCCTACACCGACTTTATTTGCCCATTGGAGATTGGTGCAACCTTAACTATATTAGTGATGATTTAAGAACATGAAGAGCCGAGTGAACTTAGCGAAGCGGTTTCACGAATACCATGAAAATAGAACTGCATGAGTAACGAGAGTTTCACGCACGGTTCCCCCGGATAACCCGGGACACGTGTGGGAAGGCAAGGGTGAAATTCCGTTGTCTGACCCGATTATGGGCAATAATAACGGACGACAAGAACTAACTTAAAAATGAAAAACATATACAAAATATTTTCTTTGACAATCCTATCCGTTGTATTAGTTTGGGGTCTAACTTCTGCTTTTCAGACAACAGACCAGATGACAAAAGAGCAAGCAGTTAAACTTGCAGAACAATTCATTATTGACAACGGATACACCAATTTACCTGCTGACAAATCCAAACTAAGCTATGAGTTGTTTGACCAATACGAAAACAATGTTGACAGCATACTCAAACGTAGACATAACACATTGCAACCAAAAGCGTTTTGTATAAGCGAGGACAAAGACAGATGGGATGTCGGATTTTTATCTACTGGTATTGACCTAAGTAAACTCGACTCAATACAGCGACAGACAAATTTATCTGGGCGAGCAGTAATAGTAATGAAAGACGGAAAAGAAATTAGAATAGCGCATAAAGACCCGCTGTTCTCATATTTTATAAAGCTATGAAAGACATGAACATAAACCGACACGAAAGAATTACTGTGCAAAACAGCACCTACCCAAAAGTGGCGGTTCAGTGGTTAAATCATTCCGATAGCTTCGCGAGTGTTAAAAGCCCCGCCCTTCGGGTAGCTGCAGAACGTTAGGTGCAAGCATCATGACAAAACATTTTGACCTTGATAAATTAATTGCCATCATTGACGCCATAAATGTTAGGTGCGACATTGCTGTTAATCTTAATTGGACTGCGGACCATGAAAAAGCTTTTGTGTTAAGATCATTTGCAGACAAGGACTGGATATTTAAAATAAACAAGGACAACAAAAAGGATTTCTTAAAAGCTATTTCGGACAATTTAAATGACTCTGACTATTGCCATTATGTAATTAGAACCAATGACAAGGAAATAGGCAAGGGGTACGATCATTGTGAAATAAACTTCATCAACCCCAATTTTTTTAAAATCACCGAAGAATTTAAGAATATATTGGGTGACAGTGAAATTGTATTAACAGAGGAAGTTGAATTGAATTAAAAAGGTACGGCACTGCGCCAAGCGCCAAAACGTTAGCGGCAAGTTTTTGGGGAAGCTTTCACTTCTAATGAACTTTTGTAGTAAACTGGCCCGATAGCTATCGGGATTGTACTCCGACCTCGATGTTTCGGGACCGCACGAACGCAAAGCCCTAAACCATCATTTCCAAACGCTATCCATTTAAGTTAAAGCGAGCCGTATCAAGCGGATGAACATAACGCTTTACTGAAACACCTTAATCTCCAGATCATCCCAACAGGAGGTTGCTCCATTTTCATCGTAGTTCCAAAGGAAAATTTTCACTTTATCTTCCGTAAAATCCGCAGGAATAGAAAATTTAACGGTAAGCAGCTCCCAGCCGTCGGAGGTTGCAGCGGCCGTGTTGGTCGAATAACTAAGCGTGTTGCTTTTTACATTCAAACTGCGCTTTTGCGTTTCGCCCTTGCACCAAATACTTACTTCATAATTCATTCCTTTACCCACCGGAAGAAGGATTCCGCCCGCATACGATTCTTTAACTGAAAAAGCGAGCGACGATTTTCCGCTCCTCGCTTGTGCGTTGTTTCGTAAGTCGGCATTACCGATATACACGTTCTGCTGCGTTGTGGCAAACACGCTGTCGCCTAAGGTGGTTTCAAAGTCGGAAGTAATGACGGCGACAGGTTTAAATCGCTCTTTTGCACGGGCTGTATCGGAGGTAATCAACCAGATTTGTTCCTTTGTTACAGGGTGTGCATAAACGCGCTGCATTGTGACCATGTTTCCGGAGGAGTCGTTAAGTGCGGCCAGTTTTTCCAGCTCCGGCAGTGTTTCCGTTGTATCGGCCGGATGAATATACCACAGTAGTTTCGGGTACCGTTTGGTGAAATCGTTGACAACAATAGTTTCAACAAAATTTGAATATTCACCGTTCGAAAAATTAAAAATCCAACTATCGGGATAGTAGTTGAGTATGCTTTGGGCAAACACTTTTCTGATATCGCCGGAGAACGCCAGACCAAACTGAAACCCACAAACGGGCGAGGGTCCATTGCAATAGCGGGTGCTGTAAATGGTCGGTAATTGTCCTTGTGCACGAAATGCTTCGATTACTTCGGTGGAGTGGTCTTTAAGCCCAAAGTCGAAGTTGTAATACACACGATGGGGATACAACAGCACAATAGAAAATATACAGACAGTCGGAATAAGCAGTGTGTGCCGTGCAAGTGCCTGTAGTTTGGTTTTAATCTGTGGTTGAATTGAAAAGACAATTAACACGATAGTCACTACCGTCAATCCACTCATGATTTGCACTGCAATGAGATAGTGATACGCAAATTCTTTCGATGCCATGGCAAGATTTGCAGCAGCTGCTATAAGAATGCTGCCCAACAACCGGAACTTCATAGCATTGGGAACCATCCATTTTTTATAACGAATGAAACCTGCAATTAAAAGTAACGCACCGGTAATAATGATAATAAAATAGGTGGTGCTGTGAAAGTAGTGCGTGTAAAGATTGTTGGCAAAGTCGCTTTTATTGACAAAGCCTTTTTCTCCTGTGCCGTATCGTCCGGTGTGGGTAAGTATTCCGAAAATAAATTCAAAAAAATGATGGATTTTGTTTTTGGCCGGAAGCACAAATAATGCGGCAAACAAAAATGTGCCGACCAGGTAAATTAATTTGTAGAGATTGCCACTAAGCAAGAACAACGGGATGGCGAAAAGCACCACTGCAGGGAATTTGGTAACAGCCATAAAAGCCGTGACAACTGCAAATGCTATTGCATATTTTATTTTTAGGGTATTCGTCAGTTGCCTGCAATAGAGTATGTGAATACATATTCCACTGAGCACAATGCCGCCACTAATGAGAAACGCCTCGGGCATGAGCAGCGTGAAATAGATGATCAGGTACTGAGAATAAAAGAACAGGGTTTGCATCAACAAGGCCATCCACATTTTTTTCCCGGATAGCTTCCACACAAATAAGCCCAGCCACACCAGCAAGAGCGTGTTAACGATAAGCATGCCTGCGCGCCCGGCCGTGATATACAGTTCAGGATTTGCAACTACATCGTCAACAAGCGAAGGTGCGCTCCTGAAAAGATACACGATGCGTATAACCACTGCTTGAAATACTTGTACCGTTGTACCGGGGTTGTCCGTGTGCCCAATATCCAACGACCCGCCTGCAAGTGTAAGACCGTTCATTAAATAGGCGTAAGCAGGATCAGAACTTGTATAGTGTGTTACGGGATGATGCGTCATGTGCATCACGCCCAAAACAGCAACAACAACAGGCAGCAGGAACAATATCAACTGTTCTCGCTTGAGGGAAATGAAAGACATGAATTTCATAACAGCCTTGAAAGATAGGGATTCTATGGCATGCAAGGATGCAGTCCAGCGGGTGCCTTTAACCAAATATTATTTATTCGGGGCAATCCTTGTTACAGGTTTAATCTTCCTGTACCGGCCCACTTAACGGATCAACAAAAATGTACGTATAAGGTAATGTCTGTGCTTCGTTTTCCTGTGCATTAATGACGACATGATAACCCATTCGCGCAATCCGTTCCAGTTCGGCTTCATCGGGCACATCTTTATACGCGATACCATTCGTGTAAAACATTGTTTCCACGGGTCGATTTATGCCGAAAAAAACAGTTTTCTCTTCCGGAAAATCGTCGTTGAGTTGACGCAACTGTTGCACCCATCGTGGATTTCTCGGATTGCCTTCGAAAAACTTGATACGTTCATTGCTGTATCGAAGGTTGAAAAATGCGAAGGTCAGTAGTAGCAGCGGTGAAACTATTTTCCAAAAGTTGTAGGTGCGAAGTTCTAGAAGCATCACACAAAACGAGCCGGTCATGATAAACGCAGCGGGTGCCGTAAAGAGCGTGTAGCCGGTCATTTTGGTGGCCGCAACAGTGAAGAACAGCAGTGGAATCCAGAGCCAGGTTAGCAGTAGGATGTTGTATCGGTTGGGTTGGCGAATGGAACTTATGGTAAACCACAATAACACCGGAAGAAAGTAGTCGCCGAATGCGATAGACATTTTCTCGAAGTGAAAATACCATGGGCCGTCATGACCTTCGAGCGCTTCGGTGAAGTGTAGGTTATTGTAGGTTTGCTCCCAGATCCATTCATCGGGAAAATGCACTGCGCAATAAATTTGCCAGGGCAATACACACAACGCAATCACACTGCACAACAACATGAACTGCCCGATAATTTGTCGCATGGAAAACTGTTTGCTGTAATACACCGCCAGGATCCACAGTGGTAACACAATCAATGCCGGTAGCCAACGCGAGAGGATAGCTGCACTTACGGCTACACCGGCGAGTACGTTAAAATATGTTTTGTGCGTGTCGGCAAAGCGTAAACTCAGCCATACGCCCAATGTTATAAAGAACAGATACAGTACATCGTAATGATCAGTTGCTGCGCGTCCGCCACTGGTTTCAATAATCAAGCCGTTGAGCGAAATGAGCAGTGCCGCAATAAAGCCGGTCCGTTGGTCTTTCAGTCTTTCCCCAATTTTAAAAGTGAGCAAGACCAGCAATGTTACTGCGATGATAGAAGGGAGGCGCACGCCCCATTCGTTTACGCCCACTACTTTCATGCATATGGCCATAAGCCAAAGCGGAACCGGTTGTTTATGCAGCCAGATTTCGTTGCTGAGCCAGTTGGTATAGTCGTATGGTAATAATGGTGTTTGATAGAGTTTGGGTGCGAATGGTTGGTCCATGATATTCTTTGCCACCAAAGCATGGAAGCGTTCGTCCCATTCGTGCAAATAATTGTCCGAAGACACATAAGCGCTGAGAATAGCGCCACACAGCATCAGCAGACCGACAGCGATTTTCGTTTTTCGACGTGTAAAGAAAAAAACCGAAGCACCATACGCCGCTACAACTGAAATACATACCAACGTGCCGGTGAAAATCGAACTGTTCATAAACGTATTGCCTCATCAACTTTGTCAGCTTTTCGTCATCCACTTTAATATCATGTCGTAGATCGCCGTTCTGCTGTTTCAGGAATCGAATATCGTGAAAAGGATTTCGAGCGGGCATCTGTGCCCATAATTTCTCACTAATGCTTATCCACAGCAAACACCATGCATTTGTTCTAAAGGATAGGAAGACCGTGACCATCGCAGCTACCTGAGGCTACCAGAGGAATAGTATCTTTGGTTTTGCAAACCGCTTTATGACGCATACTCCCCGTATACTTGAACGATCGGCCGCATGGCTCCTCTTCCTTTCGGGTATGTGGTATTTCTGTCTGCGTTTGCTCGGCTCCGGGTTGGAGTATATTCCGGGCGACCTTGGCGATTCTCGTTTCATCAATTACCTGTTGGAGCACGGTTATATGTGGATAACGGGTAATACCGACTCATTTTGGACGGCGCCTTTCATGCATCCTTTTGCAAACACCATAGCCCTTTCAGATCCGATGATCGGAACGCAGCCATTTTATATGACGTGGCGGGCGGTTGGTTTCAATCCTGAAACATCGTATCAGTTGTGGTGGTTGTGTATTTGCACGCTCAACTTTTGGGTTTCTTATTGGTCGTTTGATAAACTGTTTCGCAATAAGCTGTTGGCAGCAATTTTAGCATGGATATTTGCCTTTACCGTTTTCAATCTCGGTCAGCTCAATTACATGCATTTGATTGTGCGTTTTCCTGTGCCATTAGCGGTTTATGCGGCTATTCGGTTTACGTCACAGTTTTCGTTAAAATATCTGGCGGTGTATTGCCTATGCATCGTTTATCAGTTATACAGTGTTGCGTACACCGGTTTTTATCTGCTGTACTTTTCGATGCTGTTTATGTTCGTGCATTTGTTGTTTACAAAGCAGCTTAAAAACGTATTCCGTACTTATTTCAATCGGCAGGTTTTATTTAAAACACTTGGTATTATTGGTGTTACGGCTGTGCTGCTTGCGCTGGTGTTATGGCCGTATGCGGAAATGTCGCGCACGGTGGGTTTGCGCTGGTACAAAGAAGTGTTGCCACTTGTTCCTAGCGGCTATTCGTATTTGCTGGCGCACGAAGCGTCATGGCCATGGCATTTTTTACACACTCGCATGCAATCCGGCAATGTGTTACCGTGGCTGCACTATGTGTTTCCGGGTATGTTGCTTTTACTAACACTTGTTGGGTCAATAGCAGTACTCGTTTACAGAATGCTCAAGAAGCAATCTTTGCCGGTTCTTGTGAAATCAATGATTGTGGTGTCGGCCATTGTGTGTATACTGCATCTGCGAGTGGGAGATAACATTTCACTATATGCGCTTATTTTTAAGTTGCCTGGCATTAACAGCATCCGCGTACCCGGTCGGTTTATGCATGTGGAGTTATATTTTCTGCTGATAATTTTGGGCTTTTTCTTGAGCAAACTCAATTACAAGTGGCTGCTGCTTGTCCTGCTTATTGTAATTGCTGACAATAGCTTTGATGCTTCTCAAGTAAACAGAACTACTAAGCTGCAGCTTGTGCAGAGACGCCAACAGCTGCGAAAGCAAATTGAACAGCAACCTGAATACACCAACAAAATCCTTGCGGTGGTGGACACAACAATGCCGGCATACCTGACACACCTCGACGCCATGCTGGTAGCACAGGAGCTTAGAATAAAAACGATAAACGGCTATTCCAGCTATTGTCCGGACGCGTTTGGAGAATTTTTCAACCACTGCTCGGCACAAGGACTTCAGCATTGGATAGAAAACCAACAACTGAAGCAGGAAGATATTTTAATTATTTACAAACCTGCGAAATAGTGAACATCAGCTCTTTCATTCAAAAATACCGGTATGAGGTTTGTTTGCTGCTGATGTGGCTGATGGCGTTTGTGGCGATAAACCCTGTGGGCGAGTTTCCCGTTAACGACGACTGGGCCTATGCCAAAAACGTATATAATTTGGTAGTTAACGGCAGGTTCGTAGTTGATGAATGGCCGGCCATGAATCTTATTTCCCAAACCCTTTACGGTAGTATTGCAACAGGTGTTTTCGGCTTTTCGTTTACTACGTTACGCGTGGCAATTTTTCTTTTATCGGTGTGTTCCTCGTTGTACCTGTTTCAGCTTGTAAAAAAATTGTCGGGGAACAATGCATTTATGGCATTTGTGTTTACTGCCTCGTTTGTGTTTAACACCATGTATATGCATTTGTCGATGACCTACATGACTGACGTATTTTTTGTATCGATGCTCATTTTTGCATTTCGCGCATTGGTGAATTATCATGAACAATTCAGGCTTTCATCGTACGTATGGTTTTGTATCTGGTGTGTGATGGCTATGCTTTGCCGCCAGCAGGGGCTGTTGTTTGCGTTGCTTATTGTGCCTGCAGTGCTAATCCGGAACAGACCGGTCTGGAAGAAACTTGTTCTTGCTGTTTTTCCTGTGTTGCTCTGCTGGCTGGCCGGCGATAAATACCGGCATCATTTAGTGGCCAATCATATCGGGCATAACATTCAGCAAATGCATCACCTGGTAGATTATCTGAAGGATGCTCCGATCAGCAAACATATCTTACAGGGTGCGGATACACTATTGGTGATCGGCGGATTTTTGCTGCCTTTAAGTCTTTTACTTTTACTCATCCACTTTCGGCATTTTCAACGGAAAGATATCCTGATTCTAGCAATTTCAACGGTTGTGGCTCTTGTGTTTACAATGCCTGCGTATGGTAGATATCCTATGGGTAACGTATCGGAAATGCTGGAAATTGGTCCTCGTGTGTTAAAAGGTGCAACGGAAGTTATTGCAGGCGATACAGCTATTTGGCTCAGGAAGGTATATTATTGCTGTGCTATGGGCTCACTTAGTGTACTGCTGTTTTTTATTTCTAAAAGACAAGCTGCAGGTAACTTACTTAGTGGTAACCGAATTAACACATTTGTGTATTTGTCGGTAGCATTAGTTTATTTGCTGTTTATAGCCGTAAGCAATGCCTATTTTGATCGTTACGCGCTTCCGCTTATTTTGCTGTTGTTGTTGTTTATTGTGCCTGTTCAGGTTGTGTCATCGCGCATCGTAAATGTTGCAGTAATGACAGTAGTGATTATTACATTTTTGACCGGTATAATTGAAAATCTAGATTACTTCAACTGGCAGAAAAAACGCGCCGAAGCCATTAATTACCTTTATGATAAAGGTGTATCACCCTACGAGATTGACGGTGGTTTTGAATTTAACGGCTGGGTTAAGAAGGACAATAGATATCCGTCAGACACCACTAAAAGCTGGTGGTGGGTGGTTGATGACACGTACATTGTGAGTGCAAAGGCCGTTGCAGGCGCACGCGTGGATACGACGTTTCTTTTCCGCCGTTATTTGCCTTTTCAGAACGACACCCTGTTGGTCCTTCGTAAGAAGTAAATGTTAAGGATTCGATAAGTTCAATACAACGTCGCGTCTGCTATTTAACAGTGCTGTATAACAGCGAAGCTACGTATCATTTAAAGTAGTTTTCTAGTACATTTGAAACATGTCCTTATCAATCCCTGCGTATACACTTGTGCGAGTAATTACATCGGTGGTGTTGTTTTTCACTGTGTGGTGTGCCAAGGTTAATTATACGTTCAGCGATTCACAGTTAACCTTGCTGACCTCACAATCCATCGTACAGCATGGCACAATAAATTTGTACCGTTATAAAGTTTCATCTACGCCCGAACAATTTTCCAATGGCAAATGGAAATACACCAACCGGCAACGCAACGAAACTATATACTATTCCTACCCGCTTGGAAGTGCATTTATCAGTGTTCCTTTCGTGGCTGCTGCCAATGTATTCGGACTTGATATGAGTATTGCTGCGCACGATACCTGGCTCCAAACTTTGCTGGCCGCCATTACAGCTGTACTCATTTTTCTGCTCACCGGTCGTTTACTGAAATTATTCGCAAATGAAACCATTGCGTATGTGGTTGCGGTGTTGTTCTCATTCGGCACATCGTATATGAGTAGTGTAGGAACAGCATTGTGGAGTTTCAATTACGAAATAATTGCTATCCTGCTTGTGGTGCACATCATTGTTCAGGCAGAAATGCAGCGTGATGCTCATGCACGTCCCGTCCTTTTGGCGACGTTGGTTTTTTTAGCGTGGCTGTGTCGGCCTTCTGCATTGGGCTTTGCCGCAATAGTGAGCGCATGGGTGTTTTGGCGTAACCGTAAAAGTATGTTTGTATATGGCGGCGTGTTGTTAGCGTGGTTTCTGGTTTTTGTATGCATTTCAGAAAGCACATTCGAGTTGTTTGTTCCGCCGTATTACAATCCATTTTTCTGGACGAGTTATTCGTTCGCCAACTCCTCGTTCACCTCAAGACTGATGGCCATGTTGTTTAGTCCGGCGCGTGGTTTATTTGTTTTCACTCCGCTATTGGTAGTTGCATTCGGAGGCTTGTTCAGTGCTTCGTTACGCAAGAATAAATATTACCTCGCCGCATTAGGTTGGTTCCTGATGCAAGTTCTACTTGTAGCTACACAGCGCAACTGGTGGGGCGGCTGGTGTTTCGGTCCGCGTTTGTTTACGGACGCTTTACCGCCACTTGCAATACTGTTGACCCTTACAATTAATGAATGGCGTGTACAAGGAAAGCTGCGTCGTTTCATTCCCGTTCTGACTGTGTTTGGTTGTTTTGGGGTGTTTGTTCACACTGCGCAAGGGATGTACAATACCCACACACTACTTTGGAACAATTCGCCAAACATAGATGACATGCCCGACTATTACGCTTGGAACTGGAAGCACAGTCAGCTTGTTGCGAGCGAAACCGGTAACAACATAAAGCAACGTGAGATTCAGCTCGGGGGTGAATTGGATCCGTTCCTGAAATTGATTGCACCGGGTAGTCATCTGCTGTATGGGGAACCTGACAATATCACTCGGAATATTTTCGATCGATGGAACACAAATTCCGAAGTACAATTTCACAATAACCTTTACACCATTGAAACCGCACACGTTGATACATTCTGGATTACCGCTAAAAATTTCGAACAAATCAAGAATATGGATTACTATTCCATTGTGCAACCATCGAACCGACTTCCATTAGGCACATGGCTGAAGGCATTTGATGACGCAACGATATTGCTTAGTGTACGTGACGAAGCAACAACAGGTCTTTCTAATGAATCGAAAGCATATTTGAAAAGCATAGGAGCAACGCCCGATAGCTTGAAATTCAGACAAGGTTATTCGTTGGTCATCAGACAAGGAAAATTAGTAGCCGAAAAATTCGAACAGAACGACTCGGCTGCGATAAATCTCAGTCTTGATGCACTTAAGATTTCACTGCGCTCCTGCGGTAACAACAGCGGTAATTGTTCCGTAATTAAAGTTAACGGGACGGAACATTCCCTTAATGCCCGCGGATTCAATGTCGTGGTGATTGATAACCAAGGCAAAGTCGTGCAGTCAACACGATTCGACACACATGTGCACGATGCGCAGGAACAAAAGGTGTTTGCAGTGATACGCAACACGAATTACAAGCAGAAGTAGATAGCATGGTCATTCCGGCATGAAGTGCGGCACGTTAAATTATCAGCTGCAAAAAACGGGTTAGTATATAGTCCTCTTTTGTCAGGTGGAAATATTCTACTTTACATTTTCGGTAATCCATTTGTAAATCATAATTTACTCAACAGGAACTAACTGATCAACTGCTAAAAGACTCCCACCTGCATGCTGATGCGCCATCCATACGTAAGAAACAATGCCGTTACTTTTCTTTTCCTTTTGGCAGGAGCCATCTCAACTATGGCTCAAACCAACTGGACCAAAGACCCTACCAATCCGGTACTCCGGCGGGATACTGTTTTTGCAAATCTCCCCAACGACATCATTGTGATCAGCGACTGCTGGGTGATGAAACTGGGCACACAATATAAAATGTGCTACACCTGCGGCGGAATCAACTATCCAACCGATACGTTATTGCGGGCGCGCATATGCTACTGCGAATCAACAGACGGTGTGAACTGGACAAAGTATGCGGGCAATCCGGTAATGGATGTGTCTTACACGGGCGGTTGGGATTCGATAGGCGTTGAAACCGTAACGATAATCATTGATAGTGCCGCCCCCGCCACGCATCGCTACAAAATGTGGTACGCCGGCGCAACGTTCAATACTTACAGGTACGATATCGGTTATGCGTATTCGCCCGACGGACTGAGCTCTCGAAACGTATTGGTTGCCTCGAGAAAAAAACCTGATTGAAACGTTGCAAAAAAGGAGTAACGATTAGAGGCAGAATAAATTCGTACCTTACAATAACTTCGTATCGCATAAAGAAATTGATAGTGAAAAAATTTGTATTCGTACTTATCCTGCTCTGCGCAAGTGTCTTTGGCTTGGCGCAGAGTCGTTACATCCCGGAAACAACAAAAAAAGTGGTGTTCGCCCGTGATGGGGGCCGATGCCAATGTTGTGGCAGTACACAGAGTATTGAATATGATCATATTATGCCTTATTCTTGTGGCGGCAGTAATGATGTTTCCAATATTCAGTTGTTATGTCAGCAGTGCAATCAGAGTAAATCGAACAGTTGCTATTGTAAGATTCATAATAATAAAGTGGGTATTAATTGTTGTGAAGGAAATCCAACGGTAACGCCCAAGTCACCCTCCTCGGGCACATCAACCGCGGCAAAGCAATGTTCCGGAACAACCAAAAAGGGAAGTAGGTGTAGGAACAAAACAACTAACACCAATGGACGATGCCATTTACATCAATAGTGGAATTGAAAATTTGAATTATGAGTAAAGGTTTTTTGTTTGCTATAGATAAAGATACGGAAGAGGTGATTGTCTCTAATTCGCCAAAAGGAAGTAATAAGGTGAATTTGGTGACACGTGTCAAGAAGCAGGAGTGTACGGCGTTATACCATGCTGTTCAAACGCTTGCTGCTGTGGCTGCAGCTTCGCCATTCGATGCAACAATATTTAAGGCAATGGATAAAGTTTGTCAGCTGATATATACGAACTATAACAATGTAAATTAGTGTGTGGCATACCTTGTAAGGAGTGTTTATTTTAAATCAAAAGATGAATGATCGGCAAAGCAACTGCGAAAATATGTCCTCAAGGACACCGGTATTTTAAAAGCAGCGACTGCCCGACATGTCCTCAGTGCGAAACGGATAGAAAACCCAAGGACTCATTTCTTGCGGCATTGGCAGCACCTGCACGACGTGCGCTGGAGCGAGAGCAAATTTTAACATTGCAAAAACTGTCTTCGTATACTGAAAAGCAAATTTTGGCGTTACACGGAATGGGAAAAAGCAGCGTTCCGAAGTTGAGAGCGTTGTTGGCTAAAGATGGTCTTGCATTTAGGGAATAAGATATGCAGTGAACCATTTAATCTTGTGTTGATTCAGAGCGAGGATTACCGTGGCACCTTCATTATTTTAAATTAATTCAACTTGATATTATGCGTCTGTTTGTATTAATTCTACTTCCTGCAATCTTATCTTGCGGAAGTGAACAAAGCACCGATCAGCAGCAACCATCCGTTGTGTCATCAAATCGTGAAACAGCTGTTCAAACGGCGCTACAATTTGTCAATGATTATGTAGCGTATAATGATAGTGCGGGCGTTCGAGCTTCTTCAGTAGATTGGTTATTCGCGCAACCGAATGTTACGGAAACCTTTAAACAAAAGTTGAAGGAGGCAGTAGAAGCAGCGCAAGTGGAAGAATCGGGATTAGATGCTGATCCAATTATAAATGCACAGGATTTCCCGGAACAAGGATTTGAATTTGATAGCTGTGATAGTGCGGCGAAGTTTATTGTCGTGCGGGCAATAGGTCAACCGGAATTTAAGGTGACGGTAAAAGTAATTGAACAGCAAGGGAAGTTTTGGTTAGACGGTTGTGGTGAAATAGTGAAATAGTATGTTAGTGTGTTTGTTGCTTTGTGAACTTTCGGGTGGTGGTGTCCCGATACTTCTGTATGGTGTTCCCGTTGATTGAGCGGAGTCGAAATCAACGATAATTGAGCGGAGCTGAAATTAACGTGGAATTCGTGGTCTCGCGTAGTGTCACGTGGCAGAAAACATGGGATTAACCCCTTTTTGTTGTACTCAGAGCATCGTGCTACGGTAATTTGATTTAACTTTGATAGTATCATATGATAGTATCATGACACAACCTCCGTATTCGATTACACCTGAAGTTATTCGACATGTTGCGGCTATTTCCGAAAAAATCGGCCGTATTAACGCAGCCTATTTGGATAAACCGACACCACAGTTGCGTAAAGAAAATCGTATCCAAACAATTCATTCGTCATTGGCAATTGAAGGGAATACGCTTACAACTGATCAAATCACTGCATTAATGGAAAGCAAGCGTGTGATAGGTCCTAAGAAAGATGTGAATGAAGTTTTGAATGCCATAAAGGTATATGAACAAGTGCATGAATTTGAGCCGGACTCATCCACTGCATTCCTGCGTGCACACCGAATGTTAATGGAGGGTTTGGTTTCTGATAACGGAAAATATCGAAAGAAAGGTGTTGGTATTATGGCGGGTGACCGTTTGGCGCATTTAGCTCCTCCTGCTAATAATGTTCCGTATCTCATGAAAGAGTTGTTCCGATATCTGAAAGTATCGAAGGAAATAGCACTAATAAAAAGCTGTGTGTTTCACTATGAAATGGAATTTATTCACCCATTTAGTGACGGCAATGGAAGGATGGGACGTTTGTGGCAAACATTAATTTTAATGAAGGAATATCCGGTATTTGAATTTATTCCCTTCGAGAATTTGATTCGCGAATCGCAGCGTGATTATTACAAAGCTCTCGCAAAAAGCGATGCAGCCGGGAATTCGACCCCTTTTATAGTGTATATGTTAGATGTAATTGACAAAACTTTGCAGGACATGCTCCAATATAAGAGTAGAGTGTTTACTGCAGAGGACAGGTTACAGTACTTTTATGAAAACGGTCTGACACCATTTAATCGCGGCGATTATATGAATGTATTTAAAGATATTTCTTCTGCTACTGCGAGTCGCGATTTACAACATGGTGTCGCGTTGGGTTACTTTAAAAAAGTGGGCGATAAAACAAAAACATTGTATTACCGGGTAAAAAGAAAGTAAATGAATAGCAATGCAGCTTGTTTGACCAAACTCTAATGAACAAATGAATACTAGCGATATTATCCCACAAATTATCTCTTCTTCCCCCAAACAAATAGTAGGAATAAGTAAGTCTCTATCGTTAGCCAATTACAACGTGCAAGAGTTGTGGCAGCGATTTATCCCCATCAGCAGAACAATACCGAATAGAGTATCGGATGATTTTATATCCGTAGTTGTTTACCCGCACGATTATTTTGATCGTTTTTCTCCGCAAAGAGAATTTATACGTTATGCTGCCGTGGAGGTTACTTCCGGTGAAACGGAACTTCCGAATTTGGAAACATTAATTATTCCGGCCGGACTTTATGCCGTGTTTAATTATAAAGGCAAATCCACGGATAATTCAATTTATCGTTATATCTACGAAACCTGGTTGCCAACTTCCGGGTATGTATTGGATAATCGTCCACATTTTGAAGTTTTAGGTAAAGGGTATAGAAATAACAGCGACGATTCGGAAGAGCAAATTTGGATTCCGGTACGAGATAAATAGCCTGACAACGTATTTTTGGAGAGAAACAGCATTTAGAAGTATAAAAATTTGACGTGGCGAAAAAATGGGATCAGACCAATTGTACAATTAATGATGTATCTTCAGCTCCATTACTAATCTTAATTACATGAAAAAAATTCTACTTGCTTTCTCGGCATTGACCGTAGCATCTCAATTTTCTCAAGCTCAGATATTTTGGGGCGCCGGTTCAGGAAATCCAACATCAGATAGTATCGGAACATTTGCAGCTCCATTAGACAGTGTTGGCGGATGGGACGTGGTTCCCGGCGCAAACAATGCCTTTTTTGTGAAGAGCACAACGGGTGGTTCTCCCGGGGCGTACTTTGGCACTTTAACTCCGTTCAATTCTGCGAGTCTTGCTAACGGTGCGGTATTGTTTGACTCCGATTATATGGATAACAACGGAATTGCCGGAAATTTCGGTCAAGGTGTGTCCGCAGCTCCACACGGTGCTATGTTGTATAGCCCAATTTTTAGTTTGACCAACTTGCCCGATACCAACGTAGCAATTGAGTTTGATTTATATTATCGTGAATTCGATATTACAACTATGAATGTTGGTATTTCTACAGATAGTGGCGTCACTTGGAATAATTATAGTTTTAATCAAAATGTTGGAGTGAATACGGTGTTCCCTCAAGCTATTGTGAGTGTTCCCATTTCAGGCGCAATTGCCAATGCGACTAGTTTAAGTAATTGCCAACTTCGCTTTGAGTTGTTTATGGATTATTACTTCGTTTATTTTGACGACGTAAGAATTGTTGGAAACTGCCCAACATTGGATACCGTTGTTACGGTTAACAACGAAACATTAACCGCTCAGGCGACCGGAGTTACTTATCAATGGGTTACTTGTCCATCATATGCACCGGCACCCGGGAATTCCACGGATTCAACTTATACTGCTACTTCTAATGGTGATTATGCGGTGATCATTACTGCAGGAACTTGTGTGGATACCAGCGCGTGCATTACCATTCTTAGTACGGGCCTTAATGGTCAGGACGGAGCATTAAACATGTACGTGTATCCAAATCCTTCTAACGGAGATTTCAAAGTGGTGGCGAACAAAGATGTTATGTGTGATATTCTAACACTTACAGGTCAGGTAATAGATAGCTTTAGTATTAATTCAGAGTCTAATAACACAAAAACCATCAGTGGACTTGCTGCAGGGACCTACTTTGTACGAACATTCGACGGCAACAATACCGTAATTCAAAAAGTACAAGTTGTTCGATAATTAAAACATTGATTATAAAAACGGTCACTTACACAGTGGCCGTTTTTTATTTATCGCCCAAACCAGATTACCATATCATGGTGTCCGCGTTGTTCGGTTTCCGGATCACTAATTGTATTTGAAATAATTAGTACTACACCTGCAGGGTAGGGAACATAGAATACCGCCGTTTGCTCGTTGCGCATTCCTTCAAATGCCAGTTTAATTTCTTCGAAAGTACCGCCTTGTCCGTCTCCCGGAATGCAGGTATAAGGACGGCCGTCAGTAGCACCATAAACTTGTTGTTGTGCAAGATATAAGCTGTCGCTGGCGGTGTACATAAAACGATTGTAGAACTGTTGTTCCGCTTTAGGTTCTTGCTCTCCCTGTATTAAGCCGTTCGCTAGCGTTACATAAATATGACTCCAGAATAAATCTTGTCTTGTCAATAAAATGCTATCGAGCACGGGTTTCGTGTTTTCCCGAAACGCATTCCATTGATCCAGATTTTTTCCTCCGGATACATTGGAGCCTTCTCCCGAATTCATAATGATACCGATATGTTTATCGGCAGTATCTAATTGCAGTTGAACAGCACGAGCAATACTGTCGTGACGCAAATCGGCAGTGGATTTCTTCTCCATGAAATACACCAACACTTTACACGAGCCCGATTTAAATCCGCTATAGTACACTACTTTTTTCCCGGAAGCATAATACACTTCGGTTTTGGTGCCCGGCTTTTTTCGGTCAAAATCCTTGTCAAACGGATTGATAAACGTAACATCGCTGTGAATAGGATATCCATACGCATCGCCCGGGTAAGCTTTACTCCATTTGGCCTGCGTGCACGAATCTAAAATATAACGAATGCGATAATCGCTATCCTGTACATTTTTTGGCGCGGTCGTTTTTTGTTCTTTTCGCAGCGCTTGCTGATACTTTCGGAATTCCTGTTGCAGCGCAGGATTTGTGGTTGCCGAGGCGGCATAACTGATCAACAATAAAATTAAGGTCGCTAGGGATTGGGGCATAGTAAAATCTTTACTGCTAATATCGCAAAAAGAGTGCCTGGATTGTGGTGTGCGCAGTATTTCCTAATTGGGAAATGCTATAGTTCATGGCATGCTGTGCAAAAGAACAAGAATATCGGAGTCGATGAAGAAGGCAAGTAATGTTGAAAAGTAACAGTGAAATAAACGTTTGTTATACGACTAGCAAAATAGAGTTCTATAAAATTGCAGCGTCAATATCAATGAACCTATGAGCAAATTATTAAAA
>CALJIF010000030.1 GCA_937974275.1 uncultured Flavobacteriales bacterium | reverse complement strand
AGAAAGATTGAAATTTAAATATGAGTAAAACACCGTCAATAGAGCAGGATGGAACAATCATCGAAGCATTGTCAAACGCAATGTTTCGTGTAGAGCTGGAGAACGGTCACGTAATCACGGCGCATATTTCCGGAAAGATGCGCATGAATTATATTAAGATTTTGCCGGGGGATAAAGTGAAGGTGGAGATTTCTCCATATGATTTAACAAAAGGAAGAATATCGTATCGATATAAATAGCAACTACGCTGAGAAGCGTTAAAACAAGTAACAATGAAAGTTAGAACTTCAGTAAAGAAACGTAGTCCCGAGTGTATTATTGTACGCCGTAAGGGTCGTGTATACGTATTGAACAAGAAGAATCCAAAGTTCAAGCAACGTCAGAAAAACTGATTGATTTAAAAACCATTAAATAAAGCACGATAAATGGCAAGGATTGCTGGTATCGATTTACCAAAAAACAAGCGCGGAGAAATTGGATTGACTTACATCTTCGGAATTGGTCGTTCAACCGCACAAATGATTTTGTCAGAAGCCGGAGTTAGCTTCGATAAGAAGGTTCAGGAATGGGATGACGATGATCTGAATAAGATCCGTACGATCATTAATGATAAAGTAAAAGTGGAAGGTGCACTGCGTTCTGAAATTCAGTTAAACGTTAAGCGTTTGATGGATATCGGCTGCTACCGCGGTGTTCGTCATCGTTCCGGTTTGCCGGTTCGTGGACAAACCACAAAGAACAATGCTCGTACTCGTAAGGGTAAGAGAAAGACAGTTGCTAACAAGAAGAAGGTAACGAAGTAATTAGTTTAATCTGTCGCGCAGTGATGCGAGGCATTCAACTACTGACCATAAAACATGGCAAAACAACAAAATACCAAAGCAGGTGCAGCCGGGAAAGCTGCCGCTAAAAAGCGCGTCGTGAAAGTTGACGCTGTTGGTGAAGCGCATATCAATGCTAATTTCAACAACATCATCATCACATTGACCAACTTACAGGGACAAACAATTTCTTGGTCAAGTGCCGGAAAAATGGGTTTCCGTGGTTCTAAAAAGAACACTCCATATGCTGCGCAAATGGCTGCCCAGGATGCAGGAAAGGTTGCATTTGAAGCAGGATTACGCAAGGTTAAGGTGTTCATCAAAGGACCCGGTGCGGGACGTGAATCTGCTATCCGCAGCTTGAATCAGGCAGGTATCGAAGTATCCGAAATTGTGGATATCACACCGGTGCCACACAACGGATGTCGTCCTCCAAAGCGTCGTCGCGTTTAATTTAAATAACTCATTACTAAAATAATTATCAATAATGGCAAGATATAGAGGTCCAAAAACCAAAATTGCACGTCGTTTCCGCGAGCCGATTTTCGGTCCAAGCAAAGCATTGGAGAAGAAAAACTACGGTCCGGGTCAGCATGGACAGACCGCAAAGCGTGCAAAGAAATCAGAATACGCTGTACAGTTGGGAGAGAAGCAGAAGGTGAAGTATACGTATGGTATTTTGGAAAGACAGTTCGCGTTGATTTTTAATCGTGCATCACGTTCGAAAGGAATTACCGGTGAGGTGTTGTTGCAATTGATCGAAGCGCGTTTGGATAACGTTGTTTATCGTGCAGGTTTTGCGAAGACTCGTTCCGGTGCGCGTCAGTTGGTTTCACATCGTCACATCACTGTTAATGGTGAGATTGTGAATGTTCCATCTTACACTTTGAAGCCCGGAGATGTAGTTGCTGTTCGTGAAAAGTCAAAGTCTTTGGAATCTATTAACGATAGCTTCAATGGCGCTTCAGGATATCCTTGGATTGAGCTGAACTCAGCTAATATGGAAGCAAAGTTCGTAAACTTCCCTGAGCGTACTCAGATCCCTGAGAACATCAAGGAGCAGTTGATCGTCGAATTGTATTCTAAGTAATAAATAACGTTTAACTGCGGCGTAACGGCAGTCATTAATAAAGTTTCACCTGAACTAACAATATACTATGGGCATTCTCGCATTCCAGAAACCTGACAAGGTGATCATGATCCAATCCAGCGAAACGGAAGGTCTTTTCGAATTCCGTCCGCTTGAACCCGGATACGGTATTACGATTGGAAATGCATTGCGTCGTATTCTCCTTTCTTCATTGGAGGGTTACGCAATTACAACTCTCAAAATTGAAGGAGTTGATCATGAGTTTTCTACAATCAAAGGTGTGATCGAAGACATCACTGAGATTGTACTTAACGTGAAGCAGGTTCGTTTCAAGCGTCAAATTGAAACAACTGACAGCGAAAAGGTAGTGGTAAACATTACCGGAAAAAATCAACTTACAGCCGGAGATATCGGTAAGTTCACGTCTAGCTTTCAGGTATTGAATCCTGACTTCGTGATCTGCAACATGGATCCATCTGTGAAGTTGAAGATGGAAGTTACGATCGAAAAAGGTCGTGGTTATGTTCCGGCAGAAGAGAACAAGCCTGTAAATGCGCCAATTGGTTTGATTGCAGTTGATGCTATTTACACTCCAATCCGTAACGTTAAGTTTTCTGTAGAAAACTACCGTGTAGAGCAAAAGACTGACTATGAAAAGTTGGTTCTTGAGATTGTAAGCGACGGTTCAATTCATCCTAAAGATGCATTGCGTGAAGCTGCTAAGATTTTGATTCACCACTTCATGTTGTTCTCTGATGACAAGATCACTTTGGATACTGTCGAGAAAGCATCTACAGAGGAATTTGATGAGGATTCCTTGCACATGCGTCAGTTGTTGAAGACCAAGTTGGTTGATATGGATCTTTCTGTACGTGCGTTGAATTGCTTGAAGGCAGCAGACGTTGAAACTTTGGGCGATCTTGTATCTTTCAATAAGAACGATCTTTTAAAGTTCCGCAACTTCGGTAAGAAGTCATTGACAGAATTGGAAGAGCTTGTTGCGAGCAAGGGCTTACATTTCGGAATGAATGTGGCGAAATATAAATTGGATAAAGACTAAGAAAATACAATCACTTCCGACGTGATGTCGGTGCAATAGTAGTTTGAAAAATGAGACACGGTAATAAGGATAATCACTTAGGCAGAAAGCTCGGTCATCGTCGTGCTTTGATGTCCAACATGGCAAGTTCATTGATTTTGCACAAGCGAATCAATACAACTCTTGCAAAAGCGAAAACATTGCGCACGTATATCGAGCCAATTATCACTCGTGCAAAAGAAGATTCACAGCACAACCGCCGTACTGTGTTCAGCTACCTTCAAAACAAGGATGCTGTTACGGAGTTGTTCAAAGAAATCGGACCAAAGGTTGGTTCACGTCCGGGTGGATATACACGCATCATTCGTTACAGTTTGAGCGTTAATCCAAGTCCTAATGCTCGTCGTCGCGGCGATAGCGCGGACATGTGTCTGATCGAATTGGTGGATTACAACGAATTGATGTTGTCTGCTAAGGGAGATGCTAAGAAGGCTAAAACGACTCGTCGTGGTCGTGGTAAAGCGAAGAAAGATTCTACTGCAGAGACAGGAACTGAAACACAAGGTGAATAAGTTGTCAACAAGTTCATTTCAAGAACAAAATGGGATAGGGTATTTTTGCCTTATCCCATTTTTCTTTTGGTAAAACTATACAGACGTGGAGGAACGCGAAACAAGATCGACCAGACAGCGATATGTGTCACAACGGCCGGCAATATTGATGCTGCAAGACGGTACGGTATTTTATGGTAAAGCAGCCGGTGCAATAGGTACGACAACAGGTGAAATTTGTTTTAATACCGGAATGACCGGCTATCAGGAGATCTTTACTGATCCATCCTATTTCGGGCAAATTCTTGTAGCCACCAATGTACACATCGGTAATTATGGAATAAAAGATACCGAGGTAGAATCCGAATCGATCAAAATTGCCGGATTGGTATGCAAAAAGTTTAGCGAAGTGTATTCTCGTCCTGCTGCGGATAAATCCATTAAGGATTATTTCATCGAGCAGAATATTGTTGGGATTTGTGAAGTAGATACACGTGCAATCGTGCGTCACATTCGTCATGCAGGTGCCATGAATGCAATTATTTCCAGCGAAATTCTGGATGAAAAAGAATTGAAGGCGCTTCTTGATAAAGTCCCTTCAATGGAAGGGTTAGAGTTATCGTCACGCGTTACAACAAATACCGTGTATGATAGCAATATTGCGGATGCCAAGCAGCGTGTGGCTTTGCTGGATTTAGGTGTAAAGAAAAATATAGTTCGTTGTCTTAACGAACGAGGTTGCGATGTGCGTGTGTTTCCTATGAAAACGACTGCTGCGGAAATTTTAGCCTGGAATCCGGACGGAATAATGATTTCTAATGGTCCGGGAGATCCGGGTGTGATGACAGCTGAAGTTGAAGTAGTGAAGCAGCTAATTAATTCCGGTACTCCTGTTTTCGGAATTTGCTTAGGACATCAATTGATTGCCCAGTCATTCGGGTTGCGCACTTACAAAATGCATAACGGTCATCGCGGAATTAATCATCCCGTTAAAAATGTGATTACCGGCAAATCAGAAATCACATCACAGAATCACGGTTTTGCGGTAGTTGCAGAGGATATTTCGAATAATCCTGACATCGAAGTGACGCATTTAAATTTAAATGATAATACTATCGAAGGAATTCGTCACAAAACAAAGAAGGTATTCTGCGTTCAGTATCACCCCGAGGCCAACCCGGGTCCGTACGATTCCCGTTATTTATTTGACGATTTTGTTACCATGATCAATCATGCGCGTAAAGGCGCTCACGCTTAATAAATCAACTTTATGAGTTTTATTGCACAAGTTCAAGCCCGCCAGATTTTGGATTCTCGCGGCAATCCTACTATTGAGGTAGATGTAATAACGAGCAACGGTGTTTTAGGTCGTGCGGCTGTTCCTTCGGGAGCATCAACCGGCAAACATGAGGCGGTTGAATTGCGCGATAATGACGCCAAGATATACATGGGCAAGGGCGTGTTGAACGCGGTGAATAATGTGAATACTGCGATTGCGGAAGAACTGAAAGGAGCATACATTTTTGATCAGGCTACGATTGATTATAAAATGCTGCAGCTGGATGGTAGTCCTAACAAAGCCAACCTTGGTGCCAATGCGATTTTGGGTGTTTCTTTGGCTGTAGCGCGCGCTGCGGCTGAAGAGGCTCGTCAACCTTTGTATCGTTATGTGGGTGGTGTAAATGCCATGTTGTTGCCTATTCCATTGATGAATATTTTGAACGGTGGTGCACATGCCGATAACGGAATCGATTTTCAGGAGTTCATGATAATGCCTGTTGGCGCTGATAGCTTTAGTGAGGCATTGCGTATGGGAACAGAAGTGTTTCATAACCTGAAAAAGGTATTGAAATCGAAAGGTTATGCAACCAATGTGGGTGATGAAGGCGGTTTTGCTCCCAACATTAAGAGTAATGAGGAGGCGATTGAATATGTGTTGAAGTCGATAGAACAGGCAGGTTTTAAGCCGGGTGATGATATTTTCGTGGCGATGGATGCCGCTGTTTCCGAGCTATGGGACGAGCAGAAAAAACGATATGTATTTAAGAAATCAGACAACCGTGAGCTGACATCTGATGAGATGGTAGGCTATTGGGGTGAATGGATCAATAAATATCCGATTCTTTCTATTGAGGACGGTTTGGCTGAGGACGATTGGGACGGTTGGCAGAAGCTCACCGAGGCTATCGGAGATCGAGTGCAGCTGGTTGGAGACGATTTATTTGTTACAAATACCGAGCGTTTGGCTGATGGTATTGGCCGTGGTGTCGCGAATTCAATTCTTGTAAAAGTTAATCAGATCGGCACATTGACTGAAACGATAGATGCGGTTCAATTGGCGCATACCAACTCCTATACCAGCATCATGAGTCACCGTTCGGGAGAAACAGAAGATACAACGATTGCAGATTTAGCGGTTGCATTGTCCTGCGGGCAGATTAAAACCGGATCGGCATCACGTTCGGACAGAATTGCAAAGTACAATCAGCTGCTTCGCATCGAAGAACAACTGGGTGGAACGGCGCGTTACCTCGGAAAACAATTTAAGTTTGTTCCATAGGGAAATACTTGTTAATTCTGCAACTTAGGCTTATTTTTAACGCATAACCAAGAATAGAACAAAAGGACTTACGTAACTGTTTACGTAAAGAAAGACATCAGGATTATGGATACCTTAAAAGAGAAATTTATTGCGAAAGCTGCGCCGATGGCGGCGGAGGTGAAGGCTTTGATTAAAGAGCACGGAGATAAAAAGTTAGGTGAATATACTGTAGCTCAAGTGTATCAAGGCATGAAGGGCATTACGGGATTAGTTACTGAAACTTCTAAGTTGGACGCGGAAGAGGGAATTCGTTTCAGAGGATATACTATTCCGGAGTTGCGTGAAAAGCTTCCTAAAGCTCCAAACGGTACAGAACCACTTCCTGAAGGTATTTTTTATTTGATGTTGGTTGGTGAATTGCCAACGGCTGAAGAAGCCTATAATATCAGCAATAACTGGGCGCGTCGTGCGATTGTGCCTAAGCATGTTTTTGATACGATTGACAAATTACCCGCATCTACACATCCGATGACGATGTTCAGCATTGCTGTGATGGCTATGCAAACCGAATCGTTATTTGCGAAAGCATATCGTGATGGTATCGGTAAAAAAGAATACTGGGATTATGTGTACGAGGATTCAATGAATCTTATTGCACGTTTGCCGCGTGTTGCTGCTTATATCTATCGTAAGAAGTATAAGAATAACGAACACATTGAACCTGACCCGAAGCTTGATTGGGCTGCGAACATGGCTCACATGATGGGTTATGATGAATTTGATGTGAAGCGTTTGATGCGTTTATACATGACGATTCACGCTGATCATGAAGGTGGAAATGTCAGTGCGCACACTACGCATTTAGTAGGCTCTGCATTAAGCGATCCGTATTTGGCTTTTGCTGCAGGCATGAATGGCTTGGCAGGTCCTTTGCACGGCCTGGCGAATCAGGAAGTGATTATGTGGATTTTAAAAATGCGCGAGGAAATTGGAGCTGAATTGCCAAGCGAATCACAAATTGAACAATACATTAAGGATACATTGGCTGCGGGTCGTGTTGTGCCGGGTTATGGACATGCGGTATTGCGCAAAACAGATCCGCGTTTCACTGCCCAACAAGATTTTTATACGCGTTATATCAAGGCGAATAAAGGTGTTGATCCGCTATGCGAAATTGTTCAATCAATCTACAAGGTTGCTCCTCCGATTTTGGAAGGAACAGGTAAAATCAAGAATCCTTGGCCAAATGTTGATGCTCATTCCGGCGCGTTACTAATGCATTACGGTATTACGGAGTTCGACTTTTATACTGTATTGTTCGGTGTTTCACGTGCATTAGGAGTTCTTGCGTCGTTGATTTGGGATCGCGCATTGGGTCATCCGATTGAGCGTCCGGGGTCAATTACAACTGAAGGATTGAAAAAGAAAATCGGAGTTGTGAATGCTTAATTATTTCAAATATTACTTTAAAAACGTAACCGCGACTATTATAGTTGCGGTTATGTTTTTTGGATGTAATAAGGAGCCGGAAGAGTCTCCGGGGCCTAATGAGATTTGGTTGGAGTATAAATTGTTCAATCCACAGCAACTTCGTGTTTCCGTTGGAACCACAGTCACGTTTATTAATAAAGGAAATCCGAACCATCAGTTACAGGGGGCGTTATTTCAAACAGGTGTTATTCGCACGGGCGAGTCGCATGCACACACTTTTAGTGCTGTTGGTACGTACTACTTTACTTGCGGAATCCATCCTGCAGAACCAAGCGAACAAGTTGCAGTTCGTGTAGAATAATGTACTGTTTGCATATTCTTAACAAACATCGTGGTGTAAAGACTTGATCCCCTTTTCTAAATTGTGTACTTTAGAACATCTATGAGAATATATTTGATATTATTTTTCAGTGTCCTGCAGTTTTGCCTATTCGCGCAATTGCCTTCTATGGATCACTATCGTCCGGCGCAGTCGTCCGGATATCTTCCGAAAGACTTGTTGATTTCAACTACTCAGCGTTATGAAGACGCGAGTCAACAAATTGACAAAGGTCAAGATCAGCAGTTGCAAAAAGCGGAGGAGGAGTTTTATATGCAGACTGCATACTCCATTGATCAGATTCGTTTTAGCGGTTCTATTTTGGTAAATGACTCGATGGGTTTGTACGTTAACCGTGTTGCTGATAGTTTACTTGCTCACGATCCGGTACTCCGCAGTCAATTGCATATTTATGTTTTGCGAAGTCCTGTTGTGAATGCATTTGCAACAGATCAGGGAGCGATTTTTGTAACGGTAGGATTGCTTACGCGTTTACGCAACGAAGCTGAATTAGCGTATGTATTGGCACATGAAATTATTCACTACAAGCGTCGTCATGTATTGTCGGGTTATATTGAAGGTGTGAAGTTGAAAGAAGGAATCGGGCAATATGAAGCGATGACATTCGAGAATCGTTTTTTGAAGAAGCACCGTTACGCTCGCAATCAGGAAACACAAGCGGATGAGGAAGGCTTTGAATTGTTGGTGCGATCTAACTATGATCCGCGTGCTGCAATAACTGCATTTGATATTCTTGCGGCAGCAGATTTACCATTTAGCGATACGCTGTTTAAGAAAAGTTTTTTTGAGCGCGACTATTTGTTTTTTCCTTCTAAGTTTTACGCTGATACCGTTAAGCCATACAAAATTGACGACAGCGAACGCGAGAATGATTTCGCAACACATCCTAGTACGACAAAACGTAAAAAGGGAATGATCAAGCGATTCGGGAAGTTGAGTGATACAACCGGTTCTTATTTTTTGGTTTCTCGGGAGTTCTTTTTACGCGTAAAGATGATGGCGCGATTTGAAGAATGTTTTTTGCATACAAACGAGGGCAATTACAGGACTGCTATTTACATGAACTACACCATGCAGCAGTTGTATCCGAATAATTTCTTTTTGCAGAAGGAAATGGTTCGGGCTATGTATGCGATGGCGTTGCAGAAAAACAAGAAGTACTCCTATGAAGATTTATCCGCTTTGTTTGAATCGTTGATGTCGGGCATGTACGACCTGGATGATACGAAGCCAACCGGTGAGTTGGGTAGGATGAAATTTTACATCAATAAAGTTGGATCCAAAGGATGGACAGTTATGACGTTGAAGTATTCGTGGATGGTTCATCGTAAGTATCCGGAAGATAAGGATATAGAAATTTGGACGAATTCTTTGTTTAAAGAGCTTACGGAAAAAAATGAGTTACGTGAATCTGATTTCGAGAAAAACGATTCTGTTTTTGTATTGTTAGGTAAGCGCGCAGCAGCGGATACCACTATTGCTAGAAAGATGAAAGGTTCTACACCGGGATTGCAATTTCAGGCAGCGATAGATTTTCTTGAACGTGATTCATTAGAAGGGTATGAGTACTGGCAATTTGGTTTAATTAATGAATTTGCAGACTCATTGTTTGTAAGCAAGTTCAGACAAGCCGTGCATATTGCGGATAGTATCGATTTTCAAGATTCCTTGTATTGGGAGCTTTCAAGAAAGGAGCGAGACGCCCTTCGTGCAGAGAAAGAAAATGCGATTTCCGGTCCTCAGGATATTCACAAAGTCGTTGCTGTAAATCCAATTTATATCGCGTACGATTATAGAAACGAGCAAAGTGAAATTGACGTGCGTGCTTCTGTTCGTGGAAAGAAAATGCTCATGTCGGAATTGGTAAGTTCAGGCAAAATGTTGGGTGTTGATGTTACGCTGCTGGATCCGGGAACTATGGATTCTACGAGTGTTGATCGATTTAATGATCTGATGACTATTAACGACTGGTTTGATCATCGAACGGAAGTGAAAGGCAAAAGTGTGTTGCCTTATTCTCCTACAGCAACGGATGCACTCGTTTCGAAGTACGGCACTAATTATTTCATGTGGACCGCAGTCTTTTCGTATAAGCAAAAGCGAGAAGGTAAAGTGATGCGTATTTTAGGATTAAGTGTTGTACCATTAGCTCCATTTGGTTTGTACAAATTGTTTACGCCACGGGAAGACGTGTATGTTGTTGCAATAGTTTACGATATGAAAACCGGTCAGGCTGTGTACGCTTCTCGCGCCCAGATGGACAAGCAGCGAGCGAACAAAGAACGTGTTCGTTTGCATATTTATGATTTAATGAATCAGTTGTCGAAACCAAAAAAGAAGTAGGATGAAGAGGTTTATAACAACAGTACTATTTCTTGCGACAACTTGCATAGCGATAGCACAAGGCGGATATCTTGGCAAACGAGTGATTGTGGGCGCTCAGGCCGCTTATGCTCCGCGTCCGGTTGGGCTTGTTGAATTTTTGACACAATACGACGCTTCCGGAGGAGCACGGCTGGGCTTTATTGTCGGCAGATACTCGCAGTTGGACCTGCTGTTTAACTACAGCAATTTTGGTGGTAATCATCATTTCTCGGATTATGCAGTAAAGCAAGATCGTATCACTTCCATGCAATTTGGTGCAGCGTGGAAACAGTTTGTCAGTAAGAAAGGCGGATTGGCACCGATTGGTCGATTCTGGGAAATACAAATGAACTACGGTACGTACACGTATAAAGTTGATGGGTCGAATCCGAACCTGCTATCGTCCGATATTAACGTTTTGGGCAGCATTCCGGGGAACGCAACAGCATTAGTCGGTTCAATCGGTTATGGCGTCCAAAACGTCATTAAAGATCGCTTTGTGTGGAATGTTGGCGTGCGTTGCGGCGGACCGTTATATTATTCAACAGAAGGAAATCATGCTTCGTTTTATGGAAGTAGAATTCTTTACCGTGAAATGATCAACGTGTTCGGAGGCTTCGGAATACTACTTTAATTTTTCCTCTGTCTTTTTAGGCTTTACCGGTTTCGACAACTTTGCGAACAATTCGTTGTAATGTTCCTGCATCTTCGCATTCAGCTTTCTGCCTTTTGCTCGTGTGCGTTTGTATTCAACTACGTTTCCTGTTTTAAGATCGACCACCGCACTTTCAATGGTAAGTTGATCTTGAACTTTAAATAATTTGTACAATGGAAACACGAATACACAGGACATACCATATAACACCGGACGTTGAATTTTCTTTCGCTTGTCCACAGTTACGTCCGTGAGTACAACGTAGCGAACTCCATAGGTTGTGCTGATGGAATCCACAGTTTGTCGGTTGTTCAGCGTGTATGCATAGCCGTGTTGTCCGTGAATCATTTGTTCGTTCATCCATCTGTTGATTGCGGCGTAATCTGCAAAAGAATCAACGTCTGTACTATCCATGCTCAATGGATTCAGTAGTTTGTATTTCACGCCGGCTGAAGTTGCAGCTGCATTAACGTTGCCAATTACGTTCACTTGCCCTTTTTCACTTTCTTCGTACTGCATCTCCGAACGTTCTCCACGCTTAACTTGTTTCAACTCTGTGTAGCCCGGCGCGATCACCAATACTTTTGTAATATCGTGTCCCCACTTTTTCTCTTCTTCGCGTTTTGCTTCGCGTTCTTTTTTCGAAAGTCTTGGAATTTCATCTAACTGATCACCCGCTAACGGTCGACGATGTTTTATGTGATAATCGAAGCGTTGCACGAATAATGAATCTTTCAATTGATCAACGAATGCGAATTTCACGTAGCGTTCTTTCGGTGAATCTAGACGAAACTTCTCGAGCTTAGAATATTTCGATTCGCCCAATTCACCAACTTCAGCAACACGCTTTAATGAATCCTGTTTTAATTGCTCACGCGTTTGTTCCGGAGTAATCACCGAAAAATAACTTCTGTGCAAATTCTGTTTATTCACCAGCATGGAGAACAAGCTGTCGCATAACTTAAACTGAACGGAGTCGGAAGGATTTGATTTGTAAAGATCCCAGTTATAAGCAAGAGCCAATACAGTTAGTTCATCAGCTTCTACTGAACTGAACAAGCTATATACTTGCTGTTGTTCTCCCGGACGTCCTTTGGGAGTTGGGAAGCGATATGAACCTTTTGCATTAAGTGCAGAGATTTTTGAGCCGGAATATCCGTACATCCATGGATTGTAATAACCGCCTTTTTCTTGCTTGTAGGCAGCCATGTTGTACAACGAATACGCGATTACATAATTAAAATATTTGTCTTGCGGATGGCGCTTCTGCATTAGGTAAGCAGTATATATAGCATCACCATAACGACGTTCCATGAGATACAAGCGACACAATTCGTAACGAGCTTGCTCCCGCACATTGGAAAATTCTTTGTTGGAAACAATGAACTGAACTCTTCCTACCTCAGAGGTACTGTCCACCAATTCCATTAATGCCATTCTGCGCTTGCGAATGTTAGGGTGTGTACTGTTGCGGTCTTCATAGTTATCGTCTGAATATATCGGATCAGTTGTCTTTACATAATAGCCCGGAGGAACAACCATGTAACCACGGTTAAAGAATAAAGTGTCGAATGGAACATCGTCGAAAGGAAGGTCGGAATATTCGAGAATATCAAACGAACGCAAGGCTTCTTTGGCACTGTACTTCGTTTTGCGGAATAATTCAAAGCCCATTTTGTCCGCTTCCAATTCTTGCTCTTTGTTGTATGTGTAATAGTTAGTTACGGGAACATAAGGCGCTTTCTTATCATTACGACGATCTTCGCGAGTCAAGAACCCTTTCAACATGTGTTCCATTTTGAAATGAGTTACCTCATGACAAAGGATAAACGCCAGTTGAGCTTCATTTTCGGCCTGAGCAATCAGACCGGTAGTGACCATAATATTTCCCGTTGCGGATGCAAAAGCATTGGGATCCGGATCGTCAAACACGAAAAATGACACTTTCGATTTTAACGCGGTATCATGTTCCAGAATAACATTCGCAATTTTTCGAATGTATAAAGTCATGGAATCATTGTAGCGCACTAGCCCGGAAAACATGCGTTGCTGAGCGTAGTACGACATTCGACGCGTGAATTCCACTTCCTTTTCATTCATCGGGTTGCCCGCTTTTTGGCGTTCGTCAATCCAGTTGTTCGCAAACTTCTGGCTTGGGCAATAAAAGAAATCGGGAAGTGCAGTTTGTTGTGACCATACGGTATTAACTGCGAGGACGAGAGAGAGAAGTGCAAACAGGTTTTTCATGTCAGGGAATTAATTCATTGAAGTTAACGCAAAATCGGCAGCCATATTGCACCTATTAACAAATGGTTGCAGAAATGACATTGCCGTACACTTATAATGCGTAATCGGCGTAAAGGTTACAACGAATTACAATTTATTGCGCCAATTGTGCAAGGAAGCACCGGGTTCGAAAAGCCGTTCAATTTTATTTTCTGTAGCCGGATCTTTAACCAGTTCCGGGGCATGATGCGGTTTTTTTCTTGCATCAATAATTACGGGACTCTCACATTCCCAATGCTTGTTCACGAAGCGACTGTTTACACCATAAATATCATGGGAAGGATTACTTCTTGTAAAAGTGACCCAAAGCCAATTGTGTAAATTTGCGGCGGTAAATTCGGCGTCATCGCAAACCACAACCATTGCTATTCCCTTGCAATTCAACGATCGAAGTTGTTCGGCCAGCAAATGCATTTCCTGTTCAGCATTTTTTTGATCGGAAAAAACGTTTTTCTGAATAGCAATTACACCCGGAAAAACGGAACGAACTTTTCCTATGTTGTCCGGCCATGTGATCGAATCACCACTGAGTAATTGACGTTGTGGCGCACCTGCCGCGGCAAAAACAACTTTAGATCCGGAATTAAGTCCCGTACCGCTATAGTCAAGTGTATCAATACTTGTTTGTGTATGGAAGTGTAAATCGCGTTTGAAATCGATTCGTTCGAGTATATGCGTGAAGAATTTTTCGATATCGTGAATATCCGGATTCGGTTGATCTTCGTGTGCACAGATGAATAAATATTTGGCAAGCGATAATTGTCCAAATCCAAGAATATGATTGGCGATAGTAAGGATTTCCGCAGGCTTTCGATCATTCAGATAGGGCGTATATCGTTCGCTGCCGATTGCCAGTAATAATGGATGAACGCCCGATCCATCAACGGCGTGTACGGCTTTTAAACCGGGAATCTGATCAGGAATTGCACTTCCGGTAAGTTCATGAACTAAAGCTCCGAAACTTGTGTCTTCCTGCGGTGGTCGACCCACAACAGTAAACGGCCATATTGCATTTTTACGGTGATACACGTGTTGCACTTTCATCACCGGGAACGGATGCTTCAGACTGTAATATCCCAAGTGATCACCAAACGGACCTTCCGGTTTATTTTCACCTGTGAGTACTTCACCTGTAATCACAAAGTCGGCATCGGATAATAAACGGAATCCATGCTGCATGGTGTGACGAACACGACGTTGTCCCAATACACCTGCGAATGTCAACTCCGACATTCCTTCGGGCAATGGCATTACGGCGCCGAATGTTAACGCCGGAGGTCCTCCAACCACTACACTTACCTTGAGTTTTTCGCCACGCGCCGCCGCTTTGGTTTGGTGAACGCCAATACCGCGGTGCAATTGATAATGAAGTCCTATTTCTTTGTTGAGCTCGTAATCATTTCCGGAAAGCTGAATACGATACATGCCAATATTGGAGTTCATGATACCGGGCTTATCAATGTCTTCGGTATAGACAATGGGTAACGTGACAAATGCACCGCCATCCATGGGCCAATGTTTGATCAGCGGAAGTTGGTCAATTGACGTTTGTCCATATTTTACCGGCACACTACCGATTGATTTCATCGGCAAGGCTTTCAATCCTGCCCACAAGGCACTCGCATTATTTATAGGATGTTTGAGTGCCTGAATCGGATCGGATTTAATTCGCACCAGATTTTTTACATCATCGATTGCATCACGAAAGATAAAACGCGATCGTTCTATTGTTCCGAAGATATTTGAAGCTGCCCGAAACGGAGAACCTTTTACATTTTCAAATAAAATTGCCGGACCTCCCGCTTCGTGAATACGCAGGTGTATCGCTGCCATCTCGAGATTCGGATCTACCTCTTCTTTAATGCGCACCAGTTGACCGTGGCGTTCCAGATCCAGTAAACATTGCTCTAATGACGAATACCCCATAGTGTGCAAATTTAAGGCTAATCCTGTTGATGTTAATTGATGTTATATGCTTGAACTGATGGGTGAAGTGGGGAGGATGCTGTGTGCTCGCTGAAGAAGCGCAAGGTAAAATGAAATTGAAAGTTGAAATTACCGATCATCTTATTACGCACATAATTCATAACTCACAATAGATCTCAACAGTAGTTGTCAATATAACAAGTGATTTATTTAAATGTTGCATCTGTTGTTTAATTACAAATCAGGTTCCAAAGAATTCTGATTTCTTTTGCACGTGGCATTAAATCGACACCTAACACAGGTCTTAATTTCCGGTGTTGGGGCAAATGGTATGTTTTCAGAGAATAATTCTGTGATAATCGTAGTGAGTTCCTGTTCGAACTTCTGAAGCTGATCTTCCTTTAGCCCCGTGATATTCTCAACAGCAAGAAACATTGGCGAGTACTGTGCAGACTTCAGCGGAATAATTCCCGGCACTATGGTTTTGTTTTGTGCACGCGGTGCATACATCCATGCATATTGCAATAACTGAAATGCTTTGTCTTTGGACGTATCATGTGCTAGTGTTTCCCAGTCAATCACCTTCAGTTGTTTCGCTTCAACTTTACCGGTCTTGTAATCCAACAAGTAAACCGCATCTGTAGTTACATCAATACGATCCGCTGTTCCCTGAAATTTGATGTGCTTTCCTGTCGGTAATGCAATGCTGCGTTGTAGTGGACTTTCCAACTCTGCTACTTGCAAATTGTCTCTTAACTCGGGTAGTTCTACTCGTGTTTGTTCCGACTTCAGAAACTGACGAATGATATACGTGGCCATTTCTTTAGCCAGTAAGTTCTTGCCGATTAATTTACCTTCTTCCGCGAATTTCTCCATGAAAGCACTCGTTGCCAACTGTTCGACCCGTGCGCTCATTTCGGCAATGGTCTTAGCGTTTAAGGGTTGTTGAAGTATCGGAGTGAACAAATCCTGCAAGACTTTGTGAATGAGTGTGCCCATCGTTGCAGCGCCGGCAGATTCCTCTACTTCTTCGGCTTCAAAAATTCCGAGAACATAACGGAAATAATATTGCAACGAGCATTGGCGATAGGTGTTGATGGCTGACGGAGAAAATCCTTTTACGTTTAACGTTTCCAGTTTTTCCAGTATAGCAGGAGATTTGTGGATCACCAACGGTGTGTGCTGTTGGTTTTCTTCGCTATGAGCGAAGCTATGCATACGTTCCGAGATTGTCGCGTGACGATTTGCTTCTGGAAGTTCGTACAGCAGCTGAGTGATAAATCGACTTCGTTCTTTGCTCTGGAAATTTTCTGTTTCCGTATTGTAAATTAATGTAATGTCATTGGCGCGTTGCAATAGTCGGTAGAAGTGATAAGCATACACAGCGTCTTTTTCATTCCAAGACGGCAACTCAAAATAATTGCGCAAGTCATTTACAATAAACGACTGTTGCGATTTCCCTGTAGGCAAAATGTTTTCATTGACACCCGCAATAATAATTCGTTCGAAGTCGAGTGTTCGGGTTTCGAGCATTCCCATTATTTGCAAGCCGCTCAATGGTTCGCCATAGAATGGAATGGTGATTTGCTGCAATGCCTGTATTATCAACGCGCGCAGTGATTTCAATGTAAAACTTTCCGGCGATTTTGATAATACGTGACGTGTTTTGTTGAGCGTGAGGTAGAACTCATATAGAAATTCCTGCTCCATTTGAACTGCACCGGGTGTTGCATCATCGAGTCGATCTCTAATGTTCAACATTAACTCTGTCAAACAATTCAATGCGGTTATAACGTCGTTCCATGGTGTTAGCAGTAATGATAGCAGTTCCGAATGCCTTACAGTTGTCGATGCGGTTAATTGTTCCTCAGCACAAAAAATATAGTTGCGTTTTTTGATTACAGCTTCCAGTTCGGTACAACATTCCGCAGTTAGCAAATAGCACGTGTAAGGATGCGCTAACAAGCGTAATAAATCCTGATGATAGTATTTTAATTGCCCTGATTTGGAGGTTCGAATGTTGAATCGTTCTCCATTCAATTGCAAGCTGAAAACAGCCTGAGCGAAAGATGCAATAGGAGCCGTTTTCGCCGGATATCCCATAGTGACATTTATGTCTCCTGTGTTGTCCGGTAATGCGTGTAATGCCGGCACCAGCAATAGTTCATCTGCAAAAATTAACGCAGTTGTTGCGCGAGCCAATTCTTCAGTATTCAATTGACTCAATACCTCACCTGCAGCGTGCACCTCAGCAACTGCACCTGCAGCACCGATGATCTGAATGGTCTTGTGTTGTGTGCAAAGTTTGTTTTCGATGTGTTCGAAATCCGGTGCGGCCGAGAACAACGGTTGGTTTTTGCGAAAAAATGTTCCTGCTTCAAAGGATGTGCTGTTCAAATAGTATTCGTCGTAATCCCATAATGAAGCAGCCACGCCTCGCTTCTGCAACTCATCGATTAATTTACGTTCTGCTGTTGTCAGCGCATTAAAGCCACAGAATAATGTAAAGTGTTTGTTGCGTGCGCTGTTTTGTAATGCGATGCGTTGCACATAACCGGCCGTGCCGGAATTTAGTTCCAGTAATCGTGAATTAAGTTGATGATACCACGTGCCGAGCTGTTCCCAAAAGTGTAGATACTTTTTCTGAAAGTCGGTTAGTTCCGGCGCACCAAGACTCCAATTCTCAATGCCTTTGATATCGCTAAGGTTTCCGAACAGTTGTGATGCATCACAAAGATAATTGTCACAATCGCTGAAGTCGTGTAACAGTGTTGGAGCCCATTGACAAAAGGAATCAAACGATTCTGCATCTGCGCCCTGAGATTCACGATAGATATGGTAAAATTCTACCAGCTGAGTAGTAGCATCTGCAATGAACAGTCCGGATAATTCTTCGGCTAATACTTCTGTTGTGATGATGCGTGGTGCGATTTGCGGAACAGTAGCTGCTTTTCCGATGCTGCGCTTGAGATACAACATGCCGCGACGTCCCGGCAAAACCACGGTAAGTTTTTCGGGATGATCACCGTGATGCCGCAAAATATATTCTGCAACTTTGTCCAGGAATGTTAACGACATAGCTATTAAACAAATCTAAGTAATCGTAGGTGCGCATGAAAGCATTCACTGAATTTCCCCAATACCGAAAATACACCAATGACAGACATTGGTTTCGCATAGGAAGTGATGAACGATTTACTGAAGTGTATCGTATGGGTGAGAAATATTTCACGCGGGAATTTGTTGCAAAAATTTACCCGGATCGTTTGGTGATAGCAGATCTGCTTGCTGCACAGAATGGAATTGTTCACTGTGACGAACAGGAATTCCTATCGAAGCATCGTTTAGTTGAAGCGGGAATGAAGTAACTAAGACTCGTTACGCCTTAACCGTTTTTTCTGCAGAAATTTTCAGTGCAGCCTTTACAAAGCTTACGAATAGCGGCTGTGGAGATTCAACAGTGCTTTTGTATTCCGGATGGAATTGCACACCAACGAACCAAGGGTGATCTTTCACTTCTACTATTTCTACCAAACCACCTTCCGGATTTATTCCTGTTGCAATCATGCCGTGCGACTCGAATTGTTGTAGGTATTCGTTGTTAAATTCGAAACGGTGGCGGTGACGTTCGTAAATCGTTGTTTTTCCGTAAATGTGATGAGCATTGGAATTCTCAGCCAAACGACATGGATATGCGCCCAAACGCATTGTGCCGCCTTTGTTGGTGACTTTTTTCTGACCTTCCAATAAATCAATTACCGGATAAGGAGTGTCAGGATTCATTTCTGTTGAATGTGCGTTTTGCATACCTAACACGTTACGTGCAAATTCAATTACGGCACATTGCATGCCCAGGCAAATTCCAAAAAACGGCAAGCCATTTTCGCGTGCGTAACGTATTGCCGCAATTTTTCCTTCAATGCCACGATTCCCGAATCCCGGTGCAACCAGAATTCCGGACAAGCCTTTGAATTTTTCACGAACGTTTTCATCACTGATTTCTTCGGAGTGAATCCATTCGATTTCGACTTTAGTTTCGTTTACAACACCTGCGTGAATAAACGATTCTGCAATCGATTTATATGAATCCTTTAGCTCAATGTATTTACCGATCAATCCGATACGAACTGTCTTAGCAGGATTGTAAAGTGTATTGACGAATTTTTTCCAAACTGTAAGTTCAGGCGCTCTGTCGTTGCTCAAACCTAATTTGGCCAACACAATAACATCTAAGCGCTCTTTCTCCATCAGCAAAGGCACTTCATAAATGCTTTTTGCATCCATCGCTTCAATTACCGCTTCAGAATCTACGTTGCAGAACAACGCCAACTTTCTACGGATGTCGTTATTAATCGGGTGTTCCGTACGGCAAACTAAAATATCTGCGTTAACACCATATTGTTGCAGCAATTTAACGGAGTGCTGTGTAGGTTTTGTTTTCAATTCTCCTGATGCTGTTAAGAATGGTAGCAGTGTGAGATGAACAACAGTTACATCTTTCGGATTTTCCCATTTCATCTGGCGCACAGCCTCGATGTATGGTAACGATTCGATATCGCCAACCGTTCCTCCGATTTCAGTAATTACAACCTGATATTGGCCTGTGTTTCCTAAGATGCGAATGCGGTGCTTGATTTCATCGGTGATGTGAGGAATAATCTGAACGGTTTTTCCTAAGTAATCACCCCGACGTTCTTTTTCAATAACGGTCTTGTAAATACGCCCTGTTGTAACGTTGTTACCTTGGGATGTCGGAACATTTAAAAAACGTTCATAATGTCCAAGGTCAAGATCGGTTTCTGCACCGTCGTCGGTAACGTAACATTCTCCGTGTTCGTAAGGGTTTAGAGTTCCCGGATCCACGTTAATGTAAGGATCCAGCTTTTGGATGGTAACAGAATAGCCACGCGCCTGCAACAGTTTTGCAAGTGAGGCCGAGATAATTCCTTTACCCAATGATGAGGAAACTCCCCCGGTTACGAAGACATATTTAGTCGAAGACATAAGAAGAAAATCAGAATACTAACCGGGATACAAAGGTAGCAATAAGAAAGAGAGTAGCATTGTTAAATGCTACAATCTTTGAAGAATTTCATGAATATTTAGAAGGAATAGTTAGCGCTTAAGCTCGGCATGAACGGCAACTGATCAACACGGTTGAATGTTACGCGATCAATGTAGAAAATATTAGCACGGTTGTAAGCGTTAGTAATACTGAATGCTACCTCCAACTTAGAGAATTCACTGAATTCCCACCATTTTTTGATGGACATATCCAAACGGTGATAGGTTGGTAACTGTCTGGAGTTCAGGCCGCCATAAATAATTCCTAAACTTCCGTTCTGGGAAGTGTAATCGGTTGTAAGGTTCTGGAACGTTATGTTTTCGAAAAATCCGGCAGTTGGCGTAAATGGCAAGCCCGAACCGAAATTCCAACGAACATCTACTTCCCAATTGTCGTGCTTTCCAAAACGGTATGCGCCCACCAAATTCACGTTATGACGACGATCAAAATGCGGGCGATACTGTTGAATTCCATCCCAGCGACGCACATATCCCAAGGAATAAACCGCCCATAAGTACAATCTGTTTTTTTCGTATTTCATCAAGAAATCAACGCCATAAGCATTGCCCGTTTCAATGATGAAATCTTTTTTCAACTGATCCGGAATATTCGCATTGGTTTCGTCGTCCTCGTACAGTTTATTACGATTTAAGTTGGTCAATTGTGTAAACTGTTTCAAATAACCTTCGATGTTAATCGTCAGATTCCCGAATTTTTGGGTGGAGTCGATAGGATCCCACTCAAATCCGAAAATGAAGTGATTGGCTTTCTGGAGTTTATGAGTGAGTTCTACATCATCGCCATCCTGAGTTGTAAAATCACGAGGTAAATTGTCTGAGCCTGACAAAAAACCATAGAATAAGTTGACTACATCGCGGTCGGAAACAGCGCTGATCAGGTTTTGCGAATACATACCTGTTGCGCCTTTCATTCGGAATTTCTTGGTGACATTGTACTTAAAGCCCAGTCGCGGTTCAGGACTTACGTTATTCAAGGACGCATAATACTGCACACGGAATCCGGGTTCCACAATCAGTTTGGTTTCTTTGCTCACCCATTTGTACTTAACATAAGCAGCAAATTCTGTGGTGGATTGATTTTGTTCAATCAATCGATTAACGGAATTTCTGAAGTTGAAGGCAGTAGAGAATCCGAGCACTTCAATACCGTAATTGATCACGTTTTTACGTTCGAAGTAAGTGAAGTTTAGACCCATATTGAATCCGTCAATGGAGCTGTTGCGTGGCTGGAAAAAATCTTCACGCATACCGATGTCGTATTTAGAATACGCGAAATTGCCTCGGATCAATGTGGTTGACGAACCCGGTACGACCTGGAAATTACTGCCGAAACCTAAAGCTTTCCATTTCAAATCTGCAGAGCCGCGGAAACGGGAAACGGTATCATCGAAGAAAAATCCAAAGATGTTCAACTTACTACCGTTTGGTGAGTTGAAGGCTACTTTGCCGTAATAGTCGTTGAAATTGAATGGAAGTCCGTTCGTGTCGATATAAGAATATAAGGCTTTTGAAGTCTGACGCAAGTACGAATTCTTTGCAGAGAGTACATAAGAAATAGAACCGGTTTGCTTCTCTTCATTCATGCGACGAATTGGTCCTTCCAACATTAATTTCGATCCGAATGGAGAAGCAGTCACTTTACCGCCAAATCGCTTTTTGTTACCATCACGCGTGGTGATGTCCATAACCGATGAAATACGACCGCCAAAATCAGCATTGAATCCGCCGGTGTATACGTCCATGTTTTTGATCACATCAGTATCAAATACTGAGAACAATCCGATGGAGTGGAACGGATTGTAGATGATCATACCATCCATCAATACTTTATTCTGAATAGGCGCGCCACCACGAATGTACAGTTGTCCACCTTGGTCGCCGGTTGAAATTACACCCGGTAAAACCTGCACCGACTGCGCGATATCTGCAATACCACCAATGGACGGAACAATATTGATTGTCTTAGGGTCCATGGTTTGTGTGGAAATCTGCACGTTCTCCTCTTTTTCTGTTTTGTCGGAAGTAATGATAACTTCCTTCATAACTTTCTCCTTCAAAGAAATGTTCTGATTCAGGATCTGTCCGGCTTTAACGGAAACCTGAAGTTTTGTAGGCTCGAATCCGCTTTGCTGACAGATAAGTGTATAATCGCCCGCAGGAATTTTGGTAAGCGAGTAGAAACCGTTGATGTCGGTCTGGACTCCCAATGAAGTTCCTTCCAGATAAACGACACCAAAAATGATGGCTTCACCTGAAGAAGCATTACTTACGGTCCCGCGGATGGTTGCGGTTTGCTGAGCCGACAAGCTGAAACTGATCAGGACAGAGAAAATGGTAGAAAGGATGAACTTTTGCATGTAATTGGAATTCACGAAGCGCCAAATGTACGCTTTACAACGTAAATTATGGTTTCCGATTGATAAGCGGTTGAATTTAGCGGTTGAGTGGGGTGGGGCAATCACTTATTGACTTCGCTCATTTCTATGATTTTGTCGAATTCTGCGGTAGTCAATGGCATTACGGAGAGCCTTGGAATTCTCACCAGCGCGATGTTTGCCAATGATTTCTCTTTTTTGATGGCCGGAAGTCCAACGGGATTTTTCAGTTTTTTAAATGGTTTCAGATCGACCACACTCCATGCCGTTTCGTCTGTGGTAGGGTCTTGGTACGCTTCCTTAATCACCTTCGCAATACCAACCACTTCCATTCCTTCGTTGCTGTGGTAAAACAGAACCAAGTCGCCTTTCTTCATTGCTCGCAGGTGATTTCTGGCTGCATAATTTCTCACGCCGTCCCAAAATGTGCTACCGTCTTTAACAAATTGATCCCAGGAGTATTTGAAGGGTTCTGATTTAACTAGCCAATAGTTCATTGTAAATATTTCTGATTGTAGTGCGAATATAGAAATCACAGTGTGCAAAAGTGTACCTTTGCCGCGCAGATGGAAAAATTAGTGTTACATATTCCCCCTACACGACATACTCCAAAGGTTTCAATTGATAGAGATTGGAACATTTCAATTGCAGGTGCGTGTTTTCCGGAAAATGCATTTCAGTTTTTCGAGCCGTTGGAAGAACATCTCAATACGCTTGATCCGAATGAGACAGGCAGAGTTAAGTTCTTGTTTCGTATGGAATTCATGAATACGCTGTCTTCAAAGGCGTTACTCGATCACATTAGCCGCGTGATCAATCAAAAACAGATTGTCGTGGAGGTAGAGTGGCAGTATTATGCCGATGATGAAGAAATGAGAGAGCACGGCGAAGTATTCTCTGAAATCATGAATATTCCTTTTCATTTCGTGTCGGTTGACCCTTCTTTACGCGGAGAGAAGTAACCTAGTGAAGAATTAGCCAAACTAATTCTTTCAACAACTGACCATGATCTGTGCTTTCGTTGTCGACACCTTTCGAGCGCAAGTCGTATTCGCGTAGATGCTGAATAATCCTTTTGATTTTAATGTCCGGGTAGTTGACAGCGGCTCTTGCGTATCCATCAATAAAAAACGGATTGACTTTCATCTCCGATGCAGCAGCCGCCTTGGATTTATCAGCGAGATTGTTGTACTGTAACAGTTTGGTGAAATAGTTGAATAATGTAGCAACAGTAACCGGAAACGGATGATCTTTCGGATTCGCCGCGAAGTAATTGGCAATTCGATTCGATTTTACGATGTCTCTTTTTGCTAAAGATTCGCTGAGCTCAAAAACGTTGAAATCTTTGCTGATACCGATGTTTACTTCAATTAATTCCGGCGTAATGGTGCCGCCTTCCGGAAGAGAGATCATCAGCTTATCTAACTCATTGATGATTTTGGATAAATCATTCCCGAGATAATCAGCGAGCATTTGAACGGTTCTGCTATCCGCTTTTATTTTCTGTTCGGTGATGTAACCTGAAATCCAATCGGCTACTTTATAGTCTTTAATTCTTTCCGATTCAAAGAGGACGCCGTGTTTTCCTAAAACCTTAGCAAAATTCGTGCGTTTGTCTACTTTCTTGTACTTGTAGCAAATGACCAGAATAGTCGAGTCCAGCGGATTCGTAATGTAATTTTCGAGTTGTTCGATGTTTTTTACATTCTGAGCTTCTTTAACGATGACGATTTGTTTGTCGGACATCATCGGATAACGCTTAGCTTCGGCCACAATAGTCGCAGTATCTACATCCCGTCCATATAAAACGCTCAGGTTAAATTCACGTTCCGATTCGTCCAGAATATTTTTTTCAATGAAATCGGAGATTAGATCAATGTAATACGGTTCTTCACCCATTAAAAAATAAACGGGTGCGTACTTCTTTTGTTTGAGATCGGTAAGAATTTGTTTGGCTTCCACGATGCGCAAATTTACGCGATCAGAAGCGCAGATGTTTAACTGTTAGTCCATTGTTAATTAATTCCCGCAGCGAGTCAATGCCGATTTGCAAATGCGTGGAAACGTAATCGCTGGTTACGGATTTGTCACTTTCTTCTGTCTTAACACCTTCAGGAATCATAGGTTGGTCGGAAACAAGCAACAAAGCACCTGTTGGAATTTCATTGTAAAAGCCAACGGAGAATATGGTAGCAGTTTCCATATCAATTGCCATAGCGCGGGTTACGCGAAGGTATTCTTTGAATTTTTCATCGTGCTCCCAAACGCGACGATTAGTGGTATATACAGTGCCGGTCCAATAATCTTTCGAGTGATTTCGAATGGTTGTGGAAATCGCTTTTTGCAAACTGAAGGCCGGTAAAGCCGGAATTTCAGGTGGGAAATAATCGTTACTAGTTCCTTCTCCGCGAATAGCCGCTATTGGTAAAATAAGATCGCCAATTGCATTCTTCTTTTTAAGTCCGCCACATTTGCCTAAGAAAAGCGTTCCCTTCGGATTGATAGCTGTTAGCAGATCCATGACTGTTGCTGCCGTTGCACTACCCATCCCAAAATTGATAATCGAAATTCCGTTGGCATGCGCATTCAACATGGGACGGTCTTTTCCACGAACCTCTACGTTGTTCCATTCGGCAAACATGTGGACGTAATTGCTGAAGTTGGTGAGCAGAATATATTCTCCCCATTGGTCTAACGGAGTTCCGGTATAACGCGGTAACCAGTTGGTTACAATTTCTTCTTTGGTTTTCATAGGTCTATTTCTTTACAAAACTAATCATTGTTCCGTTGCTACTTGTTTATCTTTAACACGTGAGCGATTTATTAACCTACGCACAGCAATTGCAAACACGAAGATTTCAAAACAGAAATGAAGTGTTTGATCCCGTACGAAAACTTTGGGTGGCATTAACACCGGAGGAAATGGTGCGGCAAGCGGTACTTGCTTACCTGATAAAACGTGGGTATGAAGCGACATTGATTGCTGTGGAGAAGCAAATTACTATTGGAGAGGTTTCACTTCGATTCGATGCGATCGTCTTTGATGAAACATTCAATCCATTTATTTTGGTAGAATGTAAAGCTCCGGATGCGAAGTTAAATCAGGAAGTATTCGATCAGGTGGCGAGATACAATTGGAAAGTACAAGCGCCTTATTTTGTTTTAACCAATGGAGTTGCGCTGTTAATTGGGAAACACGATAATGATAAGCGCGCTTATGAATTATTAAATGAGCTTCCGGAAAAACAAAAAAGCGACTTATAAAGTCGCTTTTTTGTTGAATTAGTATTTGATTATTTGACCAGGAACTGGAGCGTTCTTGTGCCCAATCCTGTTCGCACGCGCAAATTGTAATTACCTGCAGCTAATTGCGCATTGATTTGTAATTGACCGTTTGCAGTGTTATTGATCATTTCGTGATACACCACTTGTCCGTTAGCGGCAACCACTTCAATCATCATATCGGTTGCTTGCTCAAATGTGTAACTCAAGGTGAAGTTTCCGTTGTTCGGATTAGGGAAAGCTTCAGTCAAATTTGTTTGAGCTAATGCATTTAAAGATGTTGTAAACGATACAAACACAGTATCAGTCACGGAACAACCTGACGCATCCGTAACAGTAACAATGTATTGACCCGGAATCAAGTTGATTGGATTCGCGATGGTGTCGCCATTACTCCAAGCGTATGTTAATGGAGCTACTGCATTTACAGGAGTGCTCGTGATGTTTCCATCCGGGCAAGATCCGCAAGATGCATCAACAACCGTGTAATTTACATTGTAAGAACTACAGTTGTTTTGTACGATGATGGTATCCGATGACTGACAACCGAATCCATCGGTTACAGTAACCACGTTAAGGCCCGGAGTAAGGTTGTTAACAGTAGCAGTTGTTCCACCGTTGCTCCATGCATATGTAACGTTACCGTCAGTTCCGGAAGCTGTAGCAGTAGCACTTCCGTCGGCGCAGTTGCCGCAGGTCGCATCACTATTAGACGTTATGCTAACGCTGTTATCTAAGCACGGGTCTCCGAAATTTGGACGCAAAATGTAACTTACGTTGAAGTTAAAGTCTTCGTTGTTCGCCCAGCCGCTGATAGGGTTTGCCGGCCAATCTACCCAAGTTCTGTTACGAGTAAATAATGTAGGTGTAGTTGCCAAAGCCAATGTACTGTCAAATTCTACCGCAGTGAATGCATAACGTCCAGGTGCTAACTGCAATCCACCTCCGTTAAGACGCAGATTGTATACACGCGCAGAATCATCAGGATATAACAACGTGTCAGTTCCTCCTATAATGTTAGCAGGTATTCCGGAAGGCATATCCCAAATTACAACCGCCAATTGACGGCCGGTGTATCCACGCGTAAAGAACACATCAACCGAGGTAACGACATCTGTGTTTGTGATGATGAAATCTTGACCCAAGTAACCTACGGTACCTGCACCTATACCGAGAGAACCGGTTGCGTTTCCGTTGTCACGCGCATAAATGCTGTCGGTGACAAGAAATTGCTGGTATAGGGTGTCATTACTTGGAACTTGGTCAGGACCTGAAGTTTGGTTTGCGATGAACTCAACGGTGTATGTTCCGGTTGTAGTTGGTGTAAATGATGGGATGGTCCAATTGGTAGTAGCAGCAGGTGCTAAAGAAGCAACAGGAGTGCTGTTAGCGGTATGCACCAGTGTGGTTCCATTGTATACGTTCACAGTAGCAGAGACATTAGACAATGCCTGCAATCCGTTGTTTCGGATAGTTCCGTTGAGTGTTAAAGGAGAAGTTTGGGTTACCGGAGTAATGGTATATTCAGTAGCCGTATCTGCAAAAACCATTTCAGCATCCACGTTAACCTGAACTTCAACAGTTACATCGTCAATTAACAACAAAAACTTATCGTTGGAATTGTTTCGGAATCCGATGTATACCGATTGTCCCGCATATGCATTTAATGAAACCTGACGCGCAGTCCAAGTAGTGTTCTCTGCCGGGATAGAAAATAATACGGTTGAATTGGTAATTTGATTTCCAATAACGCCTGAACCGCCGCTTGGAGGGCCTTGAGAAGCTGTCATAATACGAACTTCATATCCATCGGGGAATGAAGCGTCGTAGGTTACTGCATTCCATTTTAGAACGGAACCAGCAGGGAGTGGACCAATTAGAGGTGTCCACATCCAATCGTTAGCAGTTCCAACAGGATTTGTCCATGAAGTACTGAAAGCTGCCGAATCGGCAACGTTATTGGCAAAATCTTCACGGCGTTCCCAGGCATCATTAACATAAGCTACTGAAGCATTAGGAGCAAGATTGTCTACGTTACGCAAGAGCCAGCCGGCTGGAAATACATACGTTCCGGCACCACCGGCCGTAGGTCCGCCAATTCCATCAAAATCTTCGCTGAAAATAACCTGGGCATCCATTGAAATGCCGGTTAATAATGCAGCTGTTAACAAAGTGTAGAGTTTTTTCATGTAATACGAGTTTTAGTTAAAGCGTCGCGAAAGTACGGAAAACAATGGGAAAGTCCGACTCAAAGCAGAAGCGACTGATTTTAAGCGGATTATTGGTGTTGATTTATTTGGAATTCGTGATGGTTCATTCTATATTCACACTCTACACCAAACAACAAGTAAACAGTCAATGAAAAAATTATTTACACTTCTTGCAGCAACTTCATTTGCAGCAATGGCTTTTGCCGGCGGAGTTCCATCATACGTGCGTCCGCATACGCCGATTAGTCAGTTAGCCGCTGACGAATATTTGCCAAACACCATGGTCCTCAATGTGAAGCCTGAGTTTCGTGCTCAGTGTTCACCTGAACGCATTGATATTCCTGCAGTCAACGACTTTTTGTTGATGATTGGAGCTGTTGAGGTAAAGAAAGTATTCCCATTGCATAAAGCTCCGGAAACGAAGTACAATTCATTCGGTATGGAAATGGTTGACTTATCATTGATTTATACCGTAAAGTACAATGGTGCAATGCCATTGGACAAAGCAATCGGTAAAATGAATGCATTAGGTTACTTTGAATATGTAGAGCCGTATTACATTCCTAAGTTGACGTACATTCCAACAGATCCCGGAGCTACCAACTCAACCTCTTATTATTTATATAAGATCGCTGCAGCAGGTAACGGAACAACAGGGTGGGATATTGGTCAAGGTAATGCCAATGTAACTATTGGTATTACCGATACAGGTACAGAATTGAATCATACTGATTTGACTAATAAGATCGCTTACAATGCGGCTGATCCCATTAACGGTACTGACGATGATAACGATGGTTACATTGACAACTATCGTGGTTGGGACGTTGCCGATAATGATAACAACCCGACATGGGCTTCGAATGCACACGGTGTTCACGTGGGTGGCTGCGCTGCTGCTCAGATCAACAACGGTTCAGGAAGTGCCGGCTCAGGATTTAACTGTACGTTCTTGCCTGTAAAGATTTCAAATTCATCAGGGCAGTTGATTGCATCATATCAGGGTATTACTTATGCTGCTGATCATGGTTGTAAAGTAATTAACTGCTCTTGGGGCGGTACAGGCGGAGGTTCTTTCGGGCAGCAAGTAATTGATTATGCAACTGTCAATATGGACGCATTGGTTGTGGCGGCTGCCGGAAACAACAGCATCGATGAAGCCTTTTATCCTGCTGCATTTGATAAAGTATTAAGTGTAGCTTCAACCGGATCGAATGATGCAAAATCGAACTTCTCAAATTTCAACTATACTGTTGATGTTTGTGCTCCCGGTTCGAATATTTATTCTTGCTGGTCCGGGAACAGCTATGCTCCAAGTAGTGGAACTTCTATGGCATCACCGGTGTGCGCAGGTGCTGCAGGAGTTGTGCGTGCGTACTTCCCAAGTTACAACGCGATGCAAACCGGCGAACGCTTGAAGCAAACTGCAGATAATATATATAATGCCCCTTCATCCAACGCTCAATACGCGAATAAATTGGGTACAGGTCGTATCAATTTATACCGTGCATTGACCGATCCTTCCGCGCCTTCTCTTGATTATATTAATCGTGTATTCACTGATAATAACGACAATGCATTCGTAGCGAATGATACCATCCGTATCACAGGTGATTTTATCAATTACCTGGCGAATGCATCAAATGTTAATGCAACGTTGACAGTAGTAACAGCAGGCGGATTTGTTACCGTATTGGATGGAACGACTTCAGTTGGTGCGATTAATACATTAGCAACTGCAAGTAACGGCGGAGATCCATTTACGGTTCGTGTTAATCCATCTGCTCCGGTTAATCAGCAAATTACCTTCCAACTGAATATTACTGACGGATCATATTCAGTGAATAAATTCTTCAGTGTTATTGTAAATGTGGATTACATCAACGTTACAGTTAACGATGTGTGGACTACGATCACCAGTAAAGGATTGATTGGGTATAACATGGATCAGCAGATGCAGGGATTAGGATTTGATTACCAGCAGAACGGGTCATTGTTATATGAAGCTTCGTTTATGGTAGGAACTTCATCTACTAAAGTGAGCGATCGTGCGCGTGGAACAACCGGTGGTGATAATGATTTTTCATCGGTACAAAATGTTCGTGAAGTTGTTCCTGCTGTAGTTTCCGATTTTGATGTAGAAGGTCGATTCCGTGATAACGTGTCACCATCACCATTACCCGTAACAGTCGGGCATAAAGCTTGGGCTTGGTCTGCAGCGCCGCACAGCAAATATGTAATCGTTCAGTATACCATCGTAAATACAGGTGCGACTACAATGAATAGTTTGTATGCCGGTATTTTCGCGGACTGGGATATTGACGCTACCACTTTCGGTCAGAACAAAGCTGATTTTGATGCGACGAACAAAATGGGCTATGTGTATTATTCCGGATCGGGAGGAAAATATTGCGGTATTAAATTGTTAACGAATAATGCGCCGGTTGTGCATTATGCAATTGACAACGTATCCGGTGGAGCAGGTGGAATTGATATTTACGGCGATTACACAACTGCAGAAAAGTACACGTCACTCTCTACAAACAGAAATCAGGCAGGTGTTGCAGGTAACGGAGCTGACGTATGCGATGTGGTAAGTTCAGGGCCTTTCACGATAGCGGCAGGTGACTCAGTAACTGTTGCGTTTGCTTTAATCGCAGGTGATAACTTAACGGATTTGCAGACCAGTGCTTTGGACGCACAGGTGATGTACGATAATAACAGTCCGTTGAACGTAACTCCGATTGCTTCGTTGAATGATGCGTTCCTACAGTTGTTCCCTAACCCTGCGAACAACACTGCAACAATCAATTATACTATAGCAGAACAGGGTAACGTGGATATTCGTTTGTTTGATGCTGCAGGGCGTGAGGTATTGAATGTTGCTTCAGGCTCGCGAACTCCGGGAACTTACAGCACGACGATTGACGTTGCTACATTGCCAAATGGCATTTATATATTGAAGATGGTTAATGGTGCTGTTATTCATAACCGAAAGGTTTTGATTTCGCACTGATAGGAAAATTATTTTGAAGAACCACCTCGAAAGAGGTGGTTTTTTTATTTCAGACCTTAAAGGTTTTTAAAACCTTTAAGGTCTGAACTTCTCACATCGCCCGACGTTTAGTACATTTGCCTAAATACTTTTTAAACTATGGATATCAGTAACGTAATTGCAATTGCCGGACAGCCCGGTTTGTATAAAGTAGTGGCTCAGGCAAAAAATGGTGTTGTTGTGGAGTCGTTGATTGATAAAAAACGTACTACAGCTTTCGGTTCACACAAAATCAGTGCGCTGGAAGATATCAGTATATACACAACATCCGAGGATATGCCGTTAAAGGATGTACTTGCCAAAATTTACGATAAAGAAAAGGGTGGATTGTGTATCGATCCGAAAGCTACCGACGAAAAGGGTTTACGTGCTTATATGAAAGAAGCGCTGCCTGAGTACGACGAGGATCGCGTGCATACTTCAGATATTAAGAAGTTATTTAATTGGTATCGTTTATTACACGGCGCCGGATTGTTGGAAGCTAAACCTGAAGAAAATAAAGAGGAAGGCGCAAAGGCAGTTAAAGGCGCTGATAAAGAAAAAGTGAAAGCCCCTGCTGTGAAGAAAGACGTGAGCGCAAAACAAAACGTCAAAACGAATGCGCCGAAAGTAAAAGCACAAGGTGTTCGTAAAACCGGTTCTGCATAGACCGGTTTTTATTTTTGTAGTCAACAATCATGAGTGTTCAAATCCGCAGACATTTCTTACCCGAAAGTTTTGTCATCTCCAATTGGGCTGAACTGGAGCCGTTTTGCAATAATCTTCTGGAGCGTAAGTGGCAGAACTCCGAAGATTTTTTAGCGTGGTTAAAAGATCTTAGTGAGTTGGAGGCCGTATTCAGCGAGGATCTGGCATGGCGCTATATTCGTTTTACCTGCGACACTACCAACAAGGAATTGCAGGATCGTTATGAATATTTTGTCAATGAAATTGAACCTCCTGCAGCCAAACTGTTTAACCAACTGCACGAACGAATTGCGGATTCTCCGTTTCTGAATGATCTGGATGATGCGTTGTATGGTATTTACAAAAAGCTGATTCAGAATGAACTTAAAATGTTTCGCGAAAAGAATATTCCCGTCTTCTCGCAAATCAGCACGAAGAGTCAGGAGTACGGACAAATTTCCGGAGCACAAACAATCGTAGTTGATGGCAAGGAATTGACCTTGCAGCAAGCTGCAGTGTTCTTGAAGAATCCGGATCGAGAAAAGCGCCGTCAGGTATACGAGGCCATTCAGCAGCGCCGTTCGCAGGATAAAAAGCAGCTGGATCAGTTGCTGGATGAACTTACCGTGTTGCGTCAGGAAGTGGCGGCAAATGCCGGTTACAGCGACTATGCGTCGTACAGTTTTGACGCGATGGCGCGGTTTGATTATTCAGCACACGATTGTTTTCAATTTCACGCAGCTATTGAATCTGCAGTGGTACCTGTTATGCGCGTTATTGAAGAGCAACGCAAAAAAGCGATGCAGTTGGATGAGTTGCTTCCGTATGATTTGGATGTGGATGTTAGCGGCAAGCCTGCAGTAAAACCATTTGCCGGTGGCGATGAACTTATTGATAAGACAATAACTTGCCTAAATAAGATTGATGCCGATTTTGCAGGATTTATTCATACGATGAATGAACTGGGGCATTTCGATCTGGATTCACGTATAGGTAAAGCTCCGGGCGGATATAATTATCCGTTGGCAGAAACCGGAGCTCCGTTTATATTCATGAATTCTGCCGGGACTTTGCGCGATTTAGTTACTATGGTTCATGAAGCGGGTCATGCGGTTCATTCGTTTTTAATGAATCATTTACCACTGAAAGGTTTAAAGGATCCGCCGTCGGAAGTGTGTGAATTGGCTTCTATGTCAATGGAATTGTTGACGATGGAGCATTGGGATGTATTTATTCCTGATCGTGAAGAATTGCGTCGTGCCAAGATTGAGCAGTTGGAAAAGGTCATCGCAACATTACCGTGGGTGGCTGCTGTTGATGCTTTTCAGCATTGGTTGTACACGAATAAAAATCATACAGCCGAACAACGCGATGCGGCATGGGTTGCAATTATCGGGCGTTTCGATTCCGGCATTGTGAATTGGCAACCGTATCAACAGTACAGAAATTATTCCTGGCAACGTCAATTGCATATTTATGAAGTGCCGTTTTATTATATCGAATATGGCATGGCACAGTTGGGCGCATTAGCTGTATGGAGAAATTATAAGCAAGATCCTTCACACACGTTAACTCAATTTAAAAACGCATTGAAACTCGGATATACGACATCAATTCCTGAAATTTATAAAGCTGCCGGAATTAAATTTGACTTCAGCAAGTCGTACGTGGAAGAGTTGATGAATTTTGTGCAAACCGAACTCAATAATCTGAAAGTATCATGAAATACGCTGTGATTGCTAAGCCTCAAAAAGGAACGTATCAACCTTACTTTGAACGGTACATTGATCTCGTTCCCGATGAAAATATATTTCGACTTTTAGAGACTCAGTTACTGCAAATGAAAGGTTTGGTTTCCGAAGTTCCTTCCGATAGGGAAGATTATCGTTATGCGGAAGGCAAATGGACAATTAAAGAAATTATTGGTCATATTAACGATACAGAACGTATCATGGCATACCGTGCATTGGCCGGTGCTCGTGGCGAAGCGCAATCGCTTCCGGGTTTCGATGAAAACAATTACGTGACCAATGCAAATTTTAATCGACGCACGATGTTCGATCTGGTGCACGAGTTCGGGACAATTCGCGAAGCGACACTTTCATTATTTCGTGGAATGACGGATGAAGAATTAGATCGAACGTTGACTGCTAATAATCACATTACGACACCACGTGCGCTGTTATTTGTCATAGCCGGACATGTTATTCATCACGAACGCATTATTCGTGAACGCTACATGATCGATCAGGATTAACGAAGTAATGCGAGACGTCGGAAGCGGATGATAAATCCGATGGACGCAACTGCGAGTCCGACAACGAAGCCATACCACACGCCATTTACGCCCATTTCCATCGGCACACAAAATATATAGCTGATCGGAAGTCCTATTATCCAATAGGCAACAAAGGCAATAATTCCGGGAACGATAGTGTCTTTCAATCCGCGTAACGCACCTTGCGAAACAACTTGTGTGCCGTCGAATAATTGAAATGCAGCACCAATCAATAATAACGGAGCAGCGTACGCCAATACTCCCGGATCATTATTGAAATAAGCAGGTAATGCAGTGTTGCCAACGATGAAAACTAATGCAGCGATACTCATCACCATTAACGATAACAAGACCGCTGTATAACCCGACTTGCGAATATTCGAAGGATCACTAAGTCCAACGAAATGCCCCACGCGTATAGTTGCTGCGGCACCGATTCCACTCGAAATCATGTACGACAATGCCGCTAAACCAAGGGCTACACGATGTGCTGCTAGTTGTTCGGTGCCGGGAATAAATAAAGTCGGTATTCCGAAAGCGGCTACTTCCATTACAAACATTAAACCGGATGGAACTCCAATTTTAAGTTGTTCCCGAATTATCGTTTTGTCCCATTTGGCGGGAATAAATCCTGAACGATACTTTTTATAAATGGGATGAAAATAAACGTAAACGGGAAGTGCAAGTCCCATATACATTCTGGCGATGAATGTTGCCCAGCAGGATCCCATTACTCCTAATTGCGGAAAGCCCCAGTTTCCGAATACCATGGCATAATTCAGCGCAATGTTTAATGCGTTTCCGCTTAAGGTGATGAACATGGCTGCCTTCGTATCAGACAAGCCTTCCAGAAATTGTTTGAACGTGAAAAATAAACTTAACGGCACCATCGATAACATGATGACGCCAAGAAAGCGTATCGCCAAATCAGTCACTTCCTGTGGTTGGTCGGTTTCATGAAGTAATGGTGTGATTAAAAAAAGTACTCCCAACAAAATCACTGAAACCAGGAAGTTCGTCATGATAGCTTGACGCAGATGACTGACAATTTTTTCAGGTGCATTTTTCGCGCTGAGTTCTGCTACGATTGGAGTAATGCCATAAGATATTCCGATGGCCAGAACCAAAATTGTGGTGTAAATAGCTCCGGCCAAACTTACTGCCGCTTGTCCGGCGGTTTTTTCCGGCAGTTGACCAATAAAAAAGTTGTCGGTGAGATCCACGACAATATGACCCATATTGCTGAAGCAAACAGGAAGTGCAAGCAAAAGTGTTGCCTTAATATGTGCGGACCAAGTCATTATATGCAAAAAGACGGCAAATGTATGCAATTTGAGAGCAAGCAGGAATGTCGTACCTTTACGAAGCAAACACATTCGTAACTAACTTATCATCCTCAATCCATGAAGCGTATTCTCGCACTTATTGCAATTGTTGTAACTGCTCAAGCGGTATTGCTTGGTCAGCAGCAGGTGCCGGTGGGATTATCGCCTTTGGTATACGATTCTCTGAAGTCAGCGGGAGCATTGAATACCGGTGTCTATTACATTGATGCTTCCGGTCAGCCCGAGTCTAATCCCGTAATTCAGCAACCACCTGTAGCTCCTCAAGCGCCGGCCAACTGCGAGTGTATTGTCCCATTGGATGCCACGTTTCAGGTTGTGCCCTTTCCTTTCGGAACTGCTCCATTGTATCGTAACGATGATGGTTCATCTGCGGTAATTAATCTGCCGTTTAACTTTTGTTTCTACGGACAAAATTTCAATCAGGTTTACATTAACAACAACGGTAATATTTCATTCAACAATCCATACGGAGCATTCAGTTCGGCGGCGTTTCCAAGTGCGAACTATACTATGATCGCGCCGTTTTGGGCAGACGTTGATACGCGTGGTTTAGCGAGTGGTGTTGTACATTACAAAGTGACGCCAACTGCAATGATCGTGCGTTGGAATATTGTGGGCTATTATTCGCAACATACCGATAAGTTGAATGACTTTCAGTTAATTATTACGGATGGAACTGATCCGCTATTGCCACCGGGCTCGAACGTTGCATTCTGCTACGGAGATATGCAATGGACAACAGGTGATGCTTCCAGCGGTGTAAATGGCTTCGGTGGTACGCCTGCAACTGTTGGTGCAAATTTGGGTGATGGCATCAACTATATTCAAATTGGTCGTTTCGATGCGCCGGGAACCAACTATAACGGACCATTCGGACCTGCAAGTCAGGTGAGTTGGCTGGATAACAAACAGTTTTTCCTTGATGTATGTACAGCAGGAGGAGGTGGTAATTTGCCGCCTATCATGAATGCGAATCAGGTGTGTGATACGTTCGATTTGTGTGTTGGCGATACTTTCATTATTACCGCACAGTTTTTATCTCCGGAAAATAATCAGTTATCATCAGCGACCGCCACAACTACCGGTACAGGTCTTACTGTTGTGCCTTCAGCGCCTGCCAATCCCGTGAATCTGAATGCATTCTTTGTTGGATTGCCGAGTAATCTTGGTATTAATACCATAACGATAAGTGGAACAGACAACGGAACGCCTGCTCAAACAACTTCGGGATTAGTAGTCATTAATGTAGTTCCGGGACCAACAGCAGCATTTACTGCAACGAGCGCGTGTCCTAATGAACAAATTGATTTTAGCTCGGCAACAACGGTTACTATAAACGGTCCGATTGTAGACTATCACTGGGATTTCGGAATTAGTTTATTAACTAATGATACGAGTAATATTTCCGATCCGAGTTATAGTTATCCGTTAAGCGGAAGTTACACGGTGGTGCTGGAAGTAACGGATTCATTAGGCTGTTCGGATACCGCGCAAAGAAGTATAACAGTGTATGAGTTGCCTGTAGCTGCTTTCAGTGGCGATCCGTTAACAGGATGCTCTCCATTATGCGTTGACTTCACCGATTTAACAACAGTAACCAATAGTTCTGCTGCTCAGTGGTTATGGGAATACAGTGATGGAGGAAGTGACACGGTACAGAATCCGAATCATTGTTTTGTCAATCAGGGACAATACGATGTGACGTTGTACGTGACATCGGCTGAAGGTTGCAAGGATACATTGACGATTGCACAAATGGTTGATGTTATACCGGGGCCTGTAGCAGAATTTACGCTGTCGCCGCAGCCGGCAACGTTAAATAATTCTACGATTTATTTCACCGATCAAAGTACAAATGGTCCGGTGGAGTGGCAATGGTTTTTTGATGAAAACGGTGCTACTTCCAATGTGCAAAATCCGTATTACACCTATCAGGATACGGGAGTATTCTCGGTAATGCTGGTTGTTTCTGCTGCAGGTGGTGCTTGTCCGGATACGATGATTCACGAGTTGTTGATTTCACCGGAATTGTTGATTTGGATTCCGAACGCATTTACCCCGAATGCCAATGGTAACAATGATCTGTTCATGCCGGTATTCTCTTCCTTGTCGTATGTGCGTGGATATGAAATGCTGGTGTTTGATCGTTGGGGTAATTTGATCTTCAAAACCATTGATCCGCTAAAAGGTTGGGACGGTTCGTTTAACAGCAAGCAAGTTCAGATTGATACGTACGTGTACAAGATCACTGTTAAAGATCTGGACGGCAAATCCACGCGTTATATAGGCGGAGTAAACCTCATTCGTTAATTCTAGTTGTATCTTTGAATCTGAAGTGCGTTATTTTAACGGCATCACGATGAAACGATACATTGTCATAGTACTTATTCTGTCTTTTAATTGGTGCATTTTCGCGCAGCAGAATGTTGTTGTTGACAGTCGTGAATATCAGTCGTTAAAGGTGAACGGAGGATTAGCGGGTGTTAACGTAACCACTACTTCACCGGACAGCATCACAGCAAAAGTGCAGCCACCTGTACAAGCCGCATCTTCTGTTTTGTGTAATTGTATGGTGCCCATAGACAATAGTTTTCAGGTAGTGCCATTCAGTTCGGGTAATGCCGGTAATGATTATCGTAACGATGACGGCTCATCACCACCAATTGTATTACCCTTTAACTTTTGTTTTTACGGACAAACCAACAACACCGTTTACATTAACAACAACGGGAATGTTTCATTTGGCGCGCCTTACGGAACGTTTACTGCGAACTCGTTTCCTGATCCAACGTTTGTTATGATTGCTCCTTTCTGGGCGGATGTGGACACACGAAATCCACTTAGTGGTGTAGTGTATTACAAAGTGACACCAACGTATATGATTGTGCGATGGAATACGGTGGGTTATTTTTCCCAGTACGCCGATAAACTCAATGATTTTCAGTTGATCATTACCGATGGAAGCGATCCTATACTTCCTTCCGGCAATAACGTTTCTTTTTGCTACGGAGATATGCAATGGACAACAGGAAATGCTTCAGGCGGAGTTAACGGATTTGGTGGACAACCGGCTACAGTGGGCGTAAATCGAGGGAATGGGGTTGATTATATTCAGATCGGTCGTTTTGATCAACCGGGCACAATGTATGATGGTCCTTTCGGAAATCCTGATCAGGTGAGTTGGCTGGATAATCAGACGTTTTATTTTAATGTATGTAATAACGGCTCAGGAAATAATTTACCGCCTATCGTAAATTCCGGAGAAGTGTGTGATACGATTTTTATTTGCGTCGGCGATACTGTCCCAATTAACGCATCGTTCCTTTCTCCCGAACAAAATCAAATTACTGCCGCAACTACTTCTGCGAGTGGTACCGGACTTACGGTGGTCTCGAATCAGAACGGAAACCCTGCACAAGTGAGTTTATACTTTGTTGGTTTACCAACCAATGTGGGCAATAATTTAATAACGATCACAGGGACAGATAACGGAAATCCTGCAGCTTCAACAACAGCGAATGTGATCATTCAAGTGGTGAATCTTCCTGCAGTTGCGTTTTCGTTTACACCTTCATCTCCGCAATTGGCCCCCGCAACTGTTCAGTTCACGGCTAATACTCCGGGCGCAGTGCAATGGTTGTGGAATTTCGGAGATGGTGGTACTTCAACTTTGCAAAATCCTACACACACCTTTAACGGAGATTCCGTGTACACCGTAACGCTCACAGCCTCCTTGTTCAGTGGTTGTTCTTCTACATTTAGTGCAACATTTGAAGTAGTTGGCGGTATTCCTATTGAAGTACCCAATGTTGTTTCTCCGAACGGTGATGGTGTGAATGATGCGTTGGTGTTCACACATCTTAATAATTACGAACGTTCTGTTTTGCGAGTTTTCAATCGTTGGGGCAATGTTGTATACGAGAGTAAAGATTACCGTAACGATTGGATTCCGAATGTGGTGGACGGTGTGTACTATTACGAGTTAACAGGTCCTTACATCTATCCTGCAATTACAGGATTCTTTCATGTAGTGCGATAGTTGACTTGTCAATTATATTAATAAAGTTTCACCATTCTGCTGTTTCGTTTCTTTTAGAAATAATTACGGTATGAAAGCTATTGTCATACGGAACATCAAAATGTTGAATGGTGTTCCATTTCATTGCTGACAACATATCTTGTAATTGCTCACGGGTGTGGTAATTGAAATAAACACGATCGCCATGCGTATTGGTTTTCCATTCGGATTGTTCCGGGTTTCCTTCTACAAAGCTCAAATACAGCAATGCCTCAGAGGTAACTATTGAATTGATTTTTTGTATGATCGGAGCAAGTTCTTGTTGCGCGATATAGGGCAACACAAATCCTCCGAAGATCGCATCAAACGTATTGGACGGAAACGCAGCGTGTTCCATGTCGGTAGCATAAAATTCTCCATGCGGAACATTGAGGCGTGCTCGTTCAATCATGTTGGGCGCGTTATCGATTCCGGAAATTCGGATATCGTGACGTTTGCTTGCGATGTATTTTGCAATAATGCCGGGACCACAACCCCAGTCTAAAATGGAAGCCTCTTTCTTTAATTGTTCCAATACGAAATCGTAGGTGTGATCGTACATACGCATGGGAAGAAATTTTTCTTCGTACAGCGATGCCATTTTATTCCAAGTACTTTGAGAAATGATTTTTTTGTCCTCCACAAGGAGCAAGTTACGATATGCGCAACGAATTTCTATACGCAATAACAGCGCGAAACAGGTGTTCTCAAAGTTTAATACGCATCTGCAGTTTTACTTCCGACTTCGTGTTGCCTTGAATTTCGGTCAATGCACCTTCACTGATTACATTTCTGTCGTAGTAGAAAAACTGTGCGACGCGCAGCCACAATTCAACGCGTCGTGTAATGTCCCAATTGATGAGCACATACGCTCTTGAGCCTTTGTAATAATACGCCGGAACAGAAAACGCATATGGCATATCATTCTCGTATGCGTAAATACGTGCGTCATAACTTTCTGTTTGGAACAAGGCATAACGAAGTGTAATGGCAATTGGTGATCCCAGTTTTTTGTAGGTCAGGTCTTGCCACATCACAAAGCCTGTTGAACGTTCTTCATTGGCTTGATGATAAATCAAATACTCGATACGGTTTCGTAAACGCAAGGATGGACCAAGCGGGTAGGTGGCCTGAAAGCGAATGTTTTGTTGATCGAGCGGCACAATGAAATCAATATCCGCATCAGGGTCGGAGGCATTCACCCAGCGATCACGATTGCGATAGCGAATGTAGAAATCGGTTTTTTTGTCGGGAGTGAAATTCAATTGGATCAATACATCCTGAAAGTTCGAGGGAGCATCTGCATTGTAACGCATCCACGGAAATTTCACCTGATCGTAATAAGCCGTGAGCGTAATTTTTTTAGCGGGCTTGGCTTGAATGCCCATGTAAATGCCTTGCTCGTTTAACGGAAATGTGCTTTCGGAAAACGTATTGGCATAGAGGTTTTGAAAATTGCGATCGAAATGTCGGTGGTGCAAGGTGAATGCCAATCGCGGATCCAGGCTAATCAAAACGCCATTAACAAATGCCATTCCTCCCGACGCACTGCGAGCAGCTTCTCCGAAAAAATGAAAGTTGCGAATCAGGAAACCGTAATCGGCACCAACTACCGTGTTGCGATCAGACGAAAATTCAAATTGATTGTACAAATCCAGATCGCGTCGTAAAGCAGCACTGTAGCGGGAATGCGCTCCGGTAACACCGATGGAAAATTTTTGATTTCGGAAACTGATGTTACCGCCCATGTAATGTTCCGTGATGGCATCTTTATCGGCAACTTCGGCCAAAGTAGTGTGTAAGCCGGATAATTGAAGACTACTTACTTCCAAAACTTCAATATCATTTTGTAATGTGTCGGTTCCGGTTATGTTGGCATCACGCTTTTTAACGGAGTAAAATGCCGTAGTTTCTATTTTGCCGAAACGCAACGTTGTAGCTCCTCCGCGTAAAAAACGATTTTCATCCACAGACGTGTATGGACGCAACCCGATTGCATTTCTTTTGGTAGCAACGGACATAGCAGTTTTGCCGAATGCGTAACCGGTCCATGCCACAAGTCCTTGACCGAAACTTACCTGATAATCGCCGAGCACTGCAGCTTTCACGACTCCGAAATTTCTAACACTTACATGAGCCGAATAAAAATCAAATCCTTGCTTTTGTGTGCCTCTGAAAAATTCTTCGCCCGCATCTTTTTCGGCTGTCATGCCCCAACTCACAAAATTGGAGTAAGTAAACCGGTAGCGCATAAACATTCTGTACGGATTACCGAGGTAACGCTTGTTGGGGTTCTCCGCTAATTCCGCGCTGTCGATAGGCGCAAAACCTTCTTGTTGTTCGATGATGCGTTGCGTACGGAACACAATTTCGTGTTTACCGTTTTTAAACATTTCTTTAGCATTGAAATGTGCGGCATCTAATCGGTCGGACACACGCACGTACGGCAAAATGGAATAAATAGTGCCCAAGTCTAATTCGGGAACAGCCTGAATTTCATAAATAGAAACGAAGTTGCCGAAGCGTTCGCGGTAGGCAATAATTCCTCCGATTTGAATTTCGCTCAGCAATCCCAGTTCTCGCAATTCCTCTCGTGTTGCGGCGTTCAGATTGATAGGGTGCGCTTTGTAATACTGAAGATCTTCGATGAGGTTGGTGTAATCGGCATCTTCCTGTTCCAGATTTTCGGAAAGTAATTCGATTTGCTGATTGAGCGGATCGTCCGTTTTAACGGAATCTACTTGTCCGTAAAGGATTGTAGAGCAAAATATAAGCGCGATTACGAAACAGCGATTCATCACAATCCGTATTGTAAACTGATGGAAGGAGAGAAGCCTAACACACTGTGAAATGTGGAGGCTACATCGAGTCGTAAGTTTTGCATCACAATGCCCATGCCGAATGCGGACATACCCGGGTTGGATGCAGCGCCGCCACGCAGGTAGAAAGAAGGCAAGGGACGATATTCGATTCCGGCGCGGAATGAAGCTTTGTAGTCGGCATCTTTTTCGGCTTCACCGGTGAGGAATACTTTGTCCGAAAATTTGTACAAGGCCCCCAGTTTCATGATGGTCGGCATACGTTCGGCGAGATTGCCACTGAGTTTGCTGCGTGTTGGATTGAACAAATGAAAACCGAGTGTCAGGTTTTTTACCGGCTCTGCCATGAATCCTACTTCTGCAGTAGCCGTAGATGCGGAACCATAATTTTCGGCAATGCGTGTGTTGTGAAAGTTAAGTTGTACTGCGGCCGAAATTTTCGGTCCGAATTTTCTGGAGTAGGCGAGACCTGCTTTGTTTTCGCTGTACAGCTTGTTGCCGAAAGAAGAAACGCCAATTCCGAAAACACCGTTTTTAATGGGGATTCCGGCAGCGAAAGCTTTCATGCCGAGGTCGTTCATAAGGAATCGGGTTTCGTAAAACCCCGCCGCCTGAAATTTTTCGATAAACGCCAGACTCGCCTGATTGTTTTGTACACCCCACACATCGCCTTGCAGGGCGGTGCCGGCTCCGGCCATACCCAAGGCGCGCGCACCGAGAGGAGGATTGTCGCCCGCTGTTGAGGTGATACACATCCGGAGTAGAACAAAACAGAATAAAAAACGCAGGCTCATAAGTGCAGGTACTGAATGGTTAAATTTAAGCAAAACCAAATAAGTCCTGACTTTCGTGGATTATTTTAATGCTAAGAAATTGGGGTGAAAATCTACACCTCCGCACTTTCTTCTGCATGCACCTTTTGCAGCGTTTCCAGAAATGCGGCAACGGGTTGTGCGCCGGAAACTCCGTACTTGCGGTTAATGACAAAAAACGGAACACCGGTAATGCCAAACTGCGCTGCGGTAGCAATATCTTCCTGCACTTCTTTGGTGTACACATCCGAATTCCATAATTGATCTAGTTCATCTTTCGGAATTCCTGCGGCTGTCCCAATTTGAGTTAACACACCATGATCTGCGGTATTCAGTCCTTTGGTGAAGTACGAAACAAACAATCCTTCTTCCACTGCATCTTGCACATTGTATTTTTTTGCCAAATGCGACAAACGATGTGCATCCATAGAATTAGCGACTACCGCACGATCGAGATGATATTCCAGTCCGGCTTTGGCAGCCATATCGGTTACATACTGAACCGCATCTTGCGCTTGTTTCAAACTCCAGCCTTTACTTTCCGCTAAATGTTCTACACTGTTACGATTGGGCTGCGTAACGAGGTCGGGGTTTAATTGAAAACTTTTCCATTCCACCGTAATGCGTTCCTTCAATCCGGATAATTCAACCGCCTTTTCAAAATGTCTTTTGCCGATATAGCAAAACGGACACATCACATCACTCCAGATTTCAATTTTCATGTGGTATTATTTTAATTGATCGCGACTCTGCATCACTTTCTGTTTCAATTCTTCTTTAAACGCGGCCACACGATCGAGCACCTCGGGTTTTCCTGCTGCAATTATCTGCGCTGCCAAAATTCCTGCATTCTGCGCTGCGTTTAATGCAACCGTAGCTACAGGTACACCATTAGGCATTTGTAAAATGGAAAGAATGGAATCCCAACCGTCAATAGAATTGGATGATTTTACCGGAACACCGATTACGGGCAACGGCGTTAAAGAAGCAACCATGCCGGGTAAATGCGCAGCACCACCTGCACCGGCAATAATTACCTGTAAGCCGTTTTTATGTGCGTTACGTGCATAGTCGAACATCAACTCGGGAGTGCGATGTGCTGATACCACGTTAATCTCGAAAGGCACTTCAAAGCGGTTTAATACGTCTGCCGCTGCTTGCATAACCGGTAAATCGGATGCACTGCCCATAATAATTCCTACCAATGGTTTCATACTTCAAAGTTACGCGAATTGTAATTACGAAATCGGTATCGGGGCATTCACTATATTAGTTGATCAAACCCATGAATTATGCCTGTACTGGTTGATGTTATTATTTCGTTTGCCTTGATTTTCCTGCTGTTCAGCATTCTGGTGTCGGGAATGGCGGAACTGTGGCAGTTGATTATTCGGAAACGCGCATTATTCCTGCATGATGCAATCAACGACGTGTTCAATGATCATTTGAATAAAAATTATGCGCATTTAATTTATACGCATCCGTTGGTGGATCGACTCAAAGAAAAGAACACGACCTATCCGCATTATATCGCAGCAGGAACTTTTGCAGATGCGCTCATCGATATTATCCGTAATGATCATCAATTGCCGGAAATTACATTCAATCATGAACGTAAGTCGTACGATATTAAACACGCCGTGTATAGTTCCGATCAGGCTAAAGCGGGTGACGGCATAGTGACGGATTTTAATGCCGGCATTCATGCCATGGCTGAAAGTGATTTGAAACAACTGTTGCGTACCGTGTCGTTTGGTGCAGATGATTATGCTTCATTAAAACGCAACGTGGTGCAGTGGTTCAACGATTACATGAGTGCGACTTCCACCTGGTACAAGCGCGGCATGACAAAAATGTTATTCGGTTTCGGAATCATCGTAGCATTGGTATTTAATGTGAATGCGATACATATTGTGAAAGAACTTTATGATCAAAAGGTGATGCGGGATGAACTGGTGAATTATGCAAAAGAATACGTTGCGAAGAACAAGGAGTTTTATGATGGAGAAAAAATGCAAAACATTCCGATTGATCTTCAGGTGCAACGCATTCAGGAAGCTTATAAAGAATCGCGTGCATTGAATTTGCCCGTTGGTTGGCGCTTAAAAGATATGACCAACCGATATGATCTGCCGGGCATGACGACAGACATTATTCTGTATTTGCTGATGAGTATTCCGGGATGGCTGATCGCCGCTGCCGCATTGAGTTATGGAGCAGATAACTGGTTTAATATTTTATCGCGTTTTATCAATATTCGTACTTCCATTAAACCCAAGGAATAGCCATGATTTATTTTAATTCACATACGCATATTTTTTCGGCTCAATATGTTCCGAATAATGTAGTTGGTGTGCCGATTATGAATTTTATGTCGCGTTATCCGATTGCTGCAACATTGTCCCGGTTTTTTGCGCGCTTGCGTTTTGGTGCCATCGATTCGCAATTGGAGCGTGTTACCAAATTTGCTTCCATAGGTTTAGGTACCAGTCAGGAAACAATTTTCAATACGCTGGAAGAATATTACAACAGTTGGGGCGATGTACGTTTCGTGATTTTAACTATGGACATGGAACAAATGGGGGCAGGTAAACCTATGGGTAATTACCGTACGCAGTTGGAGGAATTGGTTCGTATACGCGCACGAGGTCATTACGCGAATAAACTGTTGCCCTTTCTTTTTGTGGATCCGCGCCGTCCTGAATTTGTAAACGGAAAAGTATTGGTGGAATGGGTAAAGCCCTGGTTTGAACGTTACGGATTTTGCGGCATAAAAATGTATCCTGCTTTGGGATATTATCCGTTTGATGAAAAGCTGGACGAGCTGTACGATTGGGCAGAAGCGAAACAAGTGCCGATTTTGTATCACTGTATTCAGGGCGTTATTCATTATCGGGGAAGTTTAAACGGCTTTCCGAAACCACGACATTTTATTCCGGAAATACACAACTTGAATTTGAAAGAAGGCAAGGCATTTCAAGCCAACTTCACACATCCGTTGAATTACAAGAAAGTACTGGAACGTAATCCGAGATTGAAAATTTGCTTGGCACATTACGGTGGTGAAGAAGAATTAACACGACGCGGACCGAACAAAGGTGCATGGTATGATGCGATACGAAACTTGATGGTGGAGTACAAAAATGTGTACACGGATATTTCATTTACGTTACATGATCAATCCACATTTCCGATCATTGCAAAAGACATGAAAGATCCTGCTGTGCAGCAACAAGTACTGTTTGGCACGGATTATTACGTCGTGCAGAAAGATAAAGATGAAGGGGATTTGCGGGATGAGTTGCGCGCGTTTCTGAATGCGCAGTCGGAAGAGAGAAATTTATTTGATCTGATGGCAGCAGAAAATCCGCGGACATTTTTACGTTCATCATTTTATTCGGCTTAGTATGTGGAGAAGGTATTTTGTGCAGTTGGAATATGATGGTACACAGTTTAGCGGTTGGCAATTTCAACCCGGCTTGCGCACCGTGCAGGAAGCTTGCGAAGAGGCCTGGTTGCGTGTTGTTAAAGATCAAGGTCGATTTGTAGGCTGCGGTAGAACCGATGCGGGTGTGCACGCTAAAAAGTTTACGGCGCATGTTGATGTTAAGCAATTGCCGGAATGTTCGTTGGATGAATTGAAGTTTCGATTAAATCGTGCTTTGCCTGCGGATGTTGCCATACAAGAAATAATTCCTGTTATCGAAAATGCACACGCGCGTTTCTCTGCTAAATCACGTTCGTACGAATATCTTATCCGCGATTACAAAAGCAGCGTAGGTGCGCAACAGGCGTGGGAAATGCGGGAATTGCCGGATCTCGAATTGATGAATATTGCAGCGAAGAGAGTAGTCGGCTATCACGATTTTTATAGCTTTTGTAAAAGTCCGGAACAACAGGAAACCACCAAGTGTTCGGTAATGGAAGCGATATGGACGTTAGAGGATCGTCATTTGAAATTGCACATTACCGCGAATCGGTTTTTGCGCAATATGGTGCGTTCCCTTGTTGGGCACTTTGTAGATGTGGGCACAGGAAGAATTTCTGTTACAGAAATGTTGCAGCATTTAGATCGACATGAACAACACATGCCGTCTCAACCCGTTCCTGCATGCGGATTGTATCTTACCGATGTGGCATATAATATGGATGAACTGCGATTGCCCGTAACTCCGGCAAATGCACAACAATCGTCTAACCTTTAAAATCGATTTTACGGTGCGAGCCGTCGCAATACGGTTTGTTGGTGGATGCGCCGCAACGACAAAAAGCCGTAGTTGCATGCTTTTCTGTGGTAGTTCCGTCGCTGTTCTTCACGACAAGTGATCCTTTCACTAATAACGGTCCGTCGGGCAAAACTTCAACCTCTGTCGATTCAGCGCTGCTCTCCACGGTTTCATTATCAAATGCGTATGATAATGCTCCACTGGGACATTTTTTTATCTGTGCGACGAGTTCTTCAACGGTTGCATTTTCAGGCTTTATCCACGGACGTGCTGCGGGATTGAACACATCGGGAAGCCCTGTTGTTCGTGTCCAGCAAATTTTTGAATGAATACATTTTCCGGGTTCCCAGAAAATAGTGAGATCATCTTTTTTGTAGGTTTTGATGGCGTCGGACATAGTTAACTGATGACTTTTAAAGTTTGCTGCACACGGCGTGCTTTGGCTTTTGCTTCCGACAAGTTAGCATCTATAATGGTTACATGGCCCATTTTGCGGAAAGGTTTGGTGATTTTTTTTCCGTATAAATGAATGTATACGCCGGGAATCGCAAGACATTCGTCAATACGTTCGTAACGGGCAACCCCTTCATAATTTTTCTCACCCAAAACATTAATCATCACCGCGGGTAAAATAATATCGGTGTTGCCCAATGGTAAGTTGCAGATCGCGCGCAGGTGTTGTTCATACTGCGACGTGTAGTTGGCTTCTATGGTATGATGTCCGCTATTGTGCGGGCGTGGTGCAATTTCATTCACAAGAATTTTTCCGTCTTTCGTCAGGAACATTTCCACCGCCAGCACGCCAACAATTTTCAATTGTTCTGCAACCAATCGTGCTATACGTTCCGCTTCTTGTTCTATCTCTTTCGAAATATTTGCAGGTGCAAACAGGAACTCTACCAAATTAGCTTCCTTGTTGAATTCCATCTCCACTGCAGGGAATGATTTCACTTCTCCGCGCTTATTTCTTGCAACAATTACCGAAAGCTCTTTTTCAAAATCAACGAACTTTTCTAACACCGCCGGTGCATCAAATGCATTCTTTTCATCGGCTTCATTACGCAACGGAGTTACTCCTTTACCATCATAACCGCCTTTTCGCAGCTTCATCATAAACGGATAGGCGTTACGATGTTCGGCAAGTTGTTGTTTGTTTTCAATCAGTTCAAAGTCGGCAGTAGGAATGCCGTGCTCGCGATAAAATAATTTCTGTGAGCCTTTGTCCTGAATCATGCGTAAAATGTGCGGTTGCGGATACACTTCTTTGCCGCTGCGTTCCAGTGCTTCCAACGCATCTACATTGACGTGTTCAATTTCAATGGTAACGATGTCCGCGTCTTTAGCGAAGTTCATTACGGTGTCGAAGTCGGTGAGTGAACCGCAAGTGAACTGAGCCGTTAAGTGTTTGCACGGCGCATTACTGTCCGGATCGAGGATTGAAATATCTGCGTTCCAATTTAATGCTTCTTGAATCAGCATTCTACCGAGTTGACCTCCTCCTAAAACCGCAATCTTTTTACCGTTGAACATAGTTATCTATTGAATCTGCTTAAGCGTTTTGATGGTTTGCTCCACCATCTTATCCGTAATTTCTAAATGCGTTACAAAGCGTACAGTTTGTTTGCCGAATGCAACAGCACGAATGTTTTTGTCTTGCAATTGTTGCAGGAAATAATCCAATGGCATGGCATCGTGCAGTGTAAAGATGACGATGTTCGTATCAACCGGAAGCACGTCTTTCACGTATGCCAAGTTCTTGATCGCATCACCCAACTTTTTCGCGCGTACGTGATCTTCTTTTAAACGCTCCACGTTGTGTTGTAAGGCATACAAGCCTGCTGCAGCCAAATATCCTGCCTGACGCATTCCGCCTCCGAATACTTTACGCACACGACGTGCTTCTTTAATGAATTCTTTAGAACCCAATAACAGCGAGCCTGCCGGCGTTCCCAATCCTTTGGATAAACAAAATGAAATGGATTCGAACAACGGTCCGATCTGTTTCGGAGTATAACCGGTTTCTACAATCGCGTTAAAAATTCGGGCGCCATCCAAATGCATGTGAAGTTGTTGTTTCTTGCACAACTTGCTCAATTCCTGCATCTGTTCCAGGCTGTAATAACTGCCACCTGCTTTGTTGCCGGTATTTTCAATGCTTACCAACTTGGTACGGGTTAACCAATCGTACGTTTGATTAATGCTGTCCTCTACCTGTTGAGCAGAAATTCTTCCGCGGTCGCCCATCAAAAGTTTCGCCTGTACACCCGAATTACGTGCAATACCGCCACCTTCATATTGATAAATGTGAGACGTATAATCACAAATTACTTCATCGCCGGGTTTTGTTAATACGTTGATGGCAATTTGGTTGGTCATGGTTCCGCTAGGACAGAATAATCCGGCTTCTTTGCCGAACAATGCTGCTCCGGTTTCTTCCAGTTCATTAACCGTAGGATCTTCTCCAAAAACATCATCGCCCACGCGTGCAGCCATCATGGCTTTCAACATGGGTTCGGTAGGTTTGGTTACCGTATCACTGCGTAAATCGATTATCATGGTGTTGAGCTTAGGGTGCAAAGATACAGAACATGAGGGCACTTCTGTAACAGTAGATTACGTGTGATAAATCGTAGATTTACGATGTTTTTGATATGAAAAATCTGCTCGTCGCCGTATTTGTTTTTTTTGCAGGAATTGCTGCAGGGCAGTCGGTGCCGTGCTGGGTATTTTTCAAGGATAAACCCGCCTCCGGGCTTGATGAGCCTGTAAATCACAACTACGTTCAAACGATCAATAGCTATTGCGACAGTTTGGGTGTTACATCGAAATGGCTCAATGCCGTTGCGGTGTATGTGAAGTCCGAACAATTGTCAGCCGTCGAAGCCTTACCGTTTGTGGATCATGTGGAAGTTGCCGGAGGAAATGATGTGCAATTTATTTCGTGTGCCAATTCCGATACTACAACTAC
>CALJIF010000029.1 GCA_937974275.1 uncultured Flavobacteriales bacterium | reverse complement strand
CAGTTTCCCTGCATCAATGAGTTGTTGCACCAGTTGCGTGTGGTGCATGACTTCATATTTTCCACCCAGTTCAGGGTATTCATTCTTCAAGGTATTAAAACAGTGCGGGCAGCCGGTTACAATTTTCTTAACGTCATATCCATTCAATACCGAAATGTTGGTCATTGCCTGCATTTGAAACAAAAATTCGTTTCCTGCTCGTTTCGCCGGATCACCGGTACAGGACTCTTCCGTTCCCAAAACGGCGAACTTCATTCCCACATGATTCAGAATACGTACGATTGCACGTGTAATTTTTTTCGCACGATCATCAAAGCTACCGGAGCAACCCACCCAAAACAAAATTTCAGGAGTTTCGCCGCGGGCCATCATATCCGCCATGGTTGGTACTTGTAAAGTCTCGTTGGCCATAACTTTTATTTTTCAAAAACCTGAATTGTCACTTCTCTTTCCACTAATCCTGTAAATTTTCCCGAATAACGTGTCGCGCGAACAATGTGATTATCTATCCAATGGTAATTACCACCACGCGGCTTACCCATCAATAAACCATGAAACTTAAATCCGTTTCGCAACAACCACTCTTCCGTTACTTCACGGTGTTCTTCTGTTCGTGATGTAAAAAATGTAATGATGTGTCCTTCATCAAACCATTTATTGATGGTCTCCAAAGCATCAGGATAAAGAGCTGCATCCTTCATGCGCCAAGGCTCTTCATTCGGAATATCATCACAAATGGTTCCGTCAATATCAATCAGGTAATTCTTTATTTCAGGAGGAAGAATAGGACTGATTTTCTGCCCGTTTTCTTCTGTTACTATCAAATTCGGATTCATACTTCAAATTAATTTTCGTTCGCCCAATTCAGACGATCTGATGGAGAGAATTGCCATGGAGCACCATTGTTTTCCATGTTGGTCATCATCATGTTCAACTCATTAGGAGCAGCGGACTGTTCCATCACCAGGTAACGGCGCAAGTCGACAATAATTCCTAACGGATCAATATTTACAGGACATTCCTGCACACATGCATTACAAGAAGTACACGCCCAAACTTCTTCCGGCGTTATAAAATCTCCCAGCAACGATTTTCCGTCATCCACCCATTTGCCGCCATTCGCATCCAGCACCTTCCCTACTTCATCCAAACGATCGCGGGTATCCATCATTATTTTGCGCGGCGACAATTTCTTTCCGGTAATATTTGCTGGGCAAGATGACGTACAACGACCACATTCCGTGCATGTATATGCATCCAGCAACTGCTTCCAATTTAAATCGGTAACGTCTTTTGCGCCGAAACGCTGAGGTCCTTCCGTTACCGGTGGCGCGAACGAAGGATCCATCATGGCTTTCACTTCATTCGTTACGCTTTCCAGATTGGTAAATTTCCCTTTAGCATTGAGGTTACTGAAAAACGTATTCGGGAACGCCAGGATAATGTGAAAATGCTTGGAATACGGCAAATAATTTAAAAATGCCATGATGCCGATGATGTGAAACCACCAGGTGAATCGTTCAGCCAATACTAATGATTCCGGAGACGCATTACCATACAAACCCGCCAACATGGAAGATATCGGAAATGCATTTTCAGATATAACCGTATAATGATCATAGTTGAGTTGCTGCAAGCGAAAATCAGCCGCATTCATCATCAAAAATGCAGACATCAACAAAATTTCGGTTACCAATATCATATTGGCATCAGAACTTGGAAAACCTTTTAATTCAGGACTTTTGAAACGACCAATATTCGCAACATTTCTGCGCAACAGGAACACAACACATCCTGCGAGCACCAGAAATGCTAATATTTCAAATGATGCAATGAGAAACGTGTAGAGTCCGCCGGTAAATGAAAGAATACGATGAGCACCTGTGATACCGTCGAGCACGATTTCAACCACTTCGATATTGATGATCACGAATCCGACATAAACGAACAAATGCAAAAATGCCGCGAAAGGACGCGCCATCATTTTCGACTGACCGAACGCCACACGCAACATCGTTTGCCAGCGCTCGGATTTGCGATCTGAACGATCGACTTCTTTACCCAATAAAATGTTCCGTCTGATCTTGCGCACGTTAATCGCAAATAGCGCTCCGCCTCCAATCAATAACAGCGCGAATAAAATGTTGTCGATGTACTGCATAATTTACGAACGATATCGTTCCGTGAAGAACGGTATTACAACTCTATTTTGGTATACGGTTGATGCTGTCCAACTTGCGCTGGCGCTCTGCTTCTTCCTTTTTGTTTGGTTTTTTCTTGCCAAACAGTTTAATGTATCGTCCGGGGTAACGAGAAATGTCTTCAATTAAAAACTCCATGCGTGCATTAGTACGACGTAAATCGGTTAACACTACAGAATCCTGACCTAACAATGTGCGTGCTCCACCTTCCGCATTCAATTTCGCCAGGAAGTCGGCTGCGTTGGTCATTACTCGACCGGCTTCATTAATGGTGGTTTTCAGGTTGGATGCTGCCAACGAATCGGAGATATTTTTGAAATTAGCTATTGCCATGGCCAAGGTATCTTTGTTAGCAGCCATCATTCCCGACAACTGCTTAAAGTCCTGAATAATAGCGACTATAGTACGATCACTTGCAGCAATAGTTGTATCCAGATTTTGAGCAACATTCTTGAAGCTTACCATCGCCAACTTCATATTCGTGAAGCTTGCTTCAATGTCTTTCATGGTGTTCTCATTCAGGATTCCGGAGAATATCTGAACCATAGAATCGATAGACCCCACCAGTGATTCCACTTTTACTTTTAACGGCAACATTTGCTCGTTCACCTGATCCTTCAACGACACTTCGTTAAACCCGAAAAGTGTATCACCATCTTCGATTGCCTTACCTTTTCCTGATAACAAAAGAAGAATCTCTTTGTTGCCCAAAAGACCACCACTTATAATTTCAGCTCTTGCCGAATCGGTTACCTTGACGTTTTTGTCGGTAATGATGAAATGTACTACCAGCTTACCGGTTTTAGGATCGATTTTAATTTCACGAACCGTTCCCACTTTGAAACCATTTACCTGCACCGTATTGTTGGCAGTTAAGCCGTCAATATGGTCGTAAACCGCATAAACATTAAGACTGGTTGAGAAAATATCTTTTCCTTTAAGGAAATTGAAACCGTAAATGAAAAGAGCAATGGCTAGAATAACCACAACTCCGGTTTTAACTTGCTTGTTATACTTCACAGGTGCTTGATAATTGGGTGGTCAAAAATACGTAAAATATGCATTTAGCCGACCTAATAAAGACAGGCAACGGGCAGCAGCAAAAGTAGTTTCCGCACAGCCGCTGCCCGTGCCTTTATTGTGCATTTATTAACTTTTTGGCTTCTTCAGCCGTAATTCGTTCTCCTTTTTGATTAAAAATGACCACAAATGCTTCCGGAAATCCGTTTTTGCGGAGTTCGTTTTGTTTTTTGTAAGCGTCCTGCATGGATGAAAAATGTCCCACAGTGTATTTGTAGGAATTGTCTCGCTTATAAAACCAGATATCTTTTTCTCCTTTAAAGCGGGAATCATTGGGTTCTAACTGCTTATCAGAAGCCATTATTTGCACCCGATAAATCACCGGCCAGGTTGCGACTGCAGAGTCTGCTACGGCAGGTCCTTTGGCAATTACGGTATCCGATACTTTAGGAGCAGGAGGTTGTGGTTTCGGAGCATCCTGATTTTTTACATGATTTACCGGTTTACGCAATCCCGCTGTATCGTCAACTCCCGGTTTGAATGCCGGCATACGTTCTAAGTCATCATCGTAATTTTTAGTGGTGCCTTCCACTTCATCTTTCCACTTTCGAAACGCACGGAAAATACAAGCCGCCATGTGGGTCTGCCCTTTTTCCGATCCCAAAAAACGTTCCTCTGCAGGGTTCGTTAAAAATCCGGTTTCGATAAGCACAGAAGGCATACTCGTTTTCCACAACACCAAAAATCCTGCTTGTTTTACGCCTTTATTCGCACGACCTGCTTTTTCACTGAATTGTATCTGACACAATTCTGCAAATCGCACGCTTTGATCGAGGTATAAATTCTGATACGCGCTCAGTATTATCACGGCTTCATCCGTATTAATACTCATGTCGTACTTATTTTCATAGTCGTCCTCATACTTTACGGCATCATTTTCGCGTTTAGCAACTTCGAGGTTACCTTCTGTTTTATGCAAACCCATTACATACGTCTCCGATCCTTGCGCTTCTTCGTTACAGATATCCTTCTTCGTCTTTTTACTGCGCACACATGCCGAATTGCAGTGAATACAAATAAACAAGTCGGCTTTATTACGATTAGCAATCGCCGCGCGCTCATTCAACTCTACGAAAACATCGGTTTTACGGGTATAAACGACCTTGATATCCGGAAAATGCTTGTTGATGTATTCACCCAACTTCAGCGCTACTGCCAACGCCACATCTTTTTCGTACGTTTTATCGCCATGACATCCGGGATCTTTTCCACCGTGTCCGGGATCAATACACACCACTTTAATCTTGGGCTTCTCAGGCGCAACGCGTGCAACAAACGATCCCGACAAAATCAAAACCAGCAGCGCAATTGCAGCAATCCAATATGTACGTGACTTTGTATTCATATACAACAAACGATTAACAGACCTTTTTATTTAGTTTTGAGCCCGTTTAATCATATTTTACAAAAATACCGCCAAAGATTGCGCCTGTCCGGAAGTTCATTCGTACTTATCCGCTACCTATTGTTAATAACAGGGTTGATTTTCAGCACCCTAAGCAAGGCTCAGAACACACCGGACGATTCCTTAAAAGTCACTAAAAGCTCCGGTGCATTAGATGCCGTAGTGGAATATCAGGCGCGCGATTCCATGCGCTTCGACTTGGTCAATCAAATCGTGTATTTGTATGACAGCGCCACTGTGAAGTACCAGAATATCGCTCTGTATGCACATTACATCGAGATTGATTTCAGGAACAACACCATCATGGCCGATGGTAAGAAGGATTCAACGGGCAAGTACATACAAGAAGCGATGTTCGATGAAGGCAGTCAGCAATTTGCAGCAAAAAAGTTGCGGTATAATTATTTAACCCGCAAAGGAAAAATATTAGAAGCGGCTACACAGCAAGGTGACGGCTACGTGTTGGCTGAAGCTGCCAAGAAGGATTCTAACAATGTCATGTACATCGCTAATGGACGTTATACCACCTGCGATCTGGATCATCCGCACTTTGCAATTCGCGCTCGAAAACTTAAAATTATTCCGGACGATAAAATTGTAACAGGCCCTGCATACCTTGAAATTGCTGATGTTCCAACCCCGCTTGCAGTTCCGTTTGGTTTCTTCCCGAATAAAAAAGGGCGCGCTTCAGGCATTTTGATTCCCGCTTACGGTGAATCGCCTCAATTGGGTTTCTTTCTTAAAGATGGCGGTTATTATTGGGGCGTTAATGATAAAGTGGATATGGCATTACGCGGCGACGTTTATTCAAAAGGAAGTTGGGGCGCCAAACTGTTTACGAATTATCGTTCGCGGTATCATTATAACGGTAATGTTGCCTTGCGATATTCAAGGATCAGAACCGGTGATCCGGAATTACCGACGAATGTTGTTCGGAATGATTTTTTCGTGAACTGGGTACATATTCAGGATCCGAAATCAAATCCGAGCATGACGTTCTCTGCCAATGTTAATGCGGGTTCCAGCTCGTATAACACATTCAATGCGGAACGTCCGAATGATTATCTCGCGAACACATTTCAGTCGAATGTAGCGTGGTCGAAAAATTGGAAAATCGGTCGACTTTCTGCGAATTTGCGTCACAGCCAGAATACGGTAACGCGTCGTGTAGACATGTCCTTACCTCAAGTGGCTTTCACTGCCAACCGTTTTTATCCGTTCAAGAATCCGAACAGAATTGGCTCCCGCTGGTATGATAAAATTGGAGTGAGTTATACTTCCGAATTTCAGAATACCATCAGCGTTGCAGATACGCTGTTCCGTAACGAATATCTGTACGAACTACGCAAATACATGCGCAATGGTATTCGCCAAAGTATGCCGATTCAAACATCGTTTAATGTTTTGAAGTATTTCACGTTAACACCAAGTGTCAATTTAAATTCTGTCACACAGTTTTCTACCATTCGTAAAACATGGGACGCAACAAATGAAGTTGTTGTAACCGATACCATTAACGGGCCTCGCATGAATTTCGATTGGAACGCAAGTGTTGCATTAAGTACGCGAATATTCGGAACGTTTAAATTCAGGGGCACCAAGTACAGCATGGCACGACACACAATGACGCCATCCATAAGTATGACCTATGTTCCTGATTTTACACAATCTAAATTCGGCTATTTCGAAACGGTACAAACTTCCGCATCGGGCAGTACAGCTTTGTATTCAGTATTTGACGGTGGTATATACGGCGCTCCTCCATTCGGTCGCGTCGGCGCTTTAGGCTTCAGTTTACTCAACAGCTTAGAAGGAAAATTGCGTCCTAAAAACGATAGTGATGCCGCTAATGTGCGCAACATGATTATTGATGCACTCAACTTTAGCATGAGCTACAACTTCATGGCGAAAAACTTCAACTGGTCCACTATTAACGCCGGTTTCCGAACCAAGTTGTTTAAAAAAGTGGATGTTAACGCCAGCATTATTGCAGATCCTTATCGTGTGAATGAATTGGGTGTACGTATTGAACGTTTCGAACGGAGAACAGGAAAACGTATTGCCCGACTTACTGCTGCCAATCTTGCATTAACTACCAGTTTGCGCAAAGGCGGATTAACGGCAGCACAAACGCGAACTTCCAATCGCGGTACTGATCAGGAATTACAAATGATTAATTCCAACCCCAATGCGTACGTAGATTTTAATGTGCCGTGGTCGTTGAATATAACGTACAATTTGAGTTGGAACCGATCCTTCCTGGAAACCAATATTGCGCAGTCGGTCCGATTAGCAGGTGATGTGAATATTACTTCCAAATGGAAAGTAGGTTTTGATTCCAGCTACGACTTGCAGATGAAGAAATTTGGATTCACATCCTTCAACTTATATCGTGACTTACACTGTTGGGAAATGCAGTTCAATTGGATTCCGTTCGGTTTCCGTCAGAGTTATAACATCACTATTAACGTGAAATCGGCGGTATTGCAAGACTTGAAGGTTGCCCGCAAACGCGATTGGTTCGACTTTGCAGCACAGTAGTCGCTGGGTTGAAGTGTGTATATTTGCGCATACTCCAATCACATGACACGTTTATTATTTCCTGTTTCGCTTTTGCTTTTGGTACTTGGTTCGGCGTTCGTACATTACCGTGAACGTCCTGATTTCGTTATAAAAAATACCGATTCCGACAGCGTAGCTTTTGCCAAGTTGTATGGTTCAGCTTTAGTTGAAGGCGAAGCACACGACAACTTGCGCTACTTGTGTAAGAATTTACCTCCTCGCTTAAGCGGTTCTCCCGGCGCGGCGGCTGCTGTAGAATACACGTATCAGTTGCTTCAAAGTTTGAACGTGGACAGCGTTTGGAAACAACCTTGTATGGTGCCTCGTTGGGAACGTGGAGCTAAAGAACAAGCAAGAATTGTAGATTCTAAATCGGCAGGAAACGAACGTATGCGGATCTGCGCTTTGGGTGGATCTGTTGCCACTCCGGAAGGCGGGTTGATCGCTGATGTTATTGAAATTCGCGACTTCTCACAACTAGAGTTGTTGGGCAAAAAACACATTCAGGGCAAAATTGTGTTTTACAATTATTCATTCAAAGACGAATTGTATTCTT
>CALJIF010000028.1 GCA_937974275.1 uncultured Flavobacteriales bacterium | reverse complement strand
AATAGTTTTTAATCGGGGAACAAGTTCAGCGTAGTATTACAAAACCCTGTAATTCAGTGTATTAAATACTAATCTTTGAGTTCAGGAGCTTCAAATATTAACGGCAGCAACGATTTCACGCTTTCAATAACCTGCACAGGTCCTGTGTGCGCTCCTAAAATTATGCGGATCGATTGTCCCGAACGTTGCTCATATTCAGCCATCGCCTGACGGCACGCACCACAAGGCGACATCGGTTTATTCACTTCAAATTTGTCTGATGTGCAACTGACCGCGACTGCTACAACAGAAGCTTCCGGATACAACGCACCCGCCGAATATATTGCCACACGTTCGGCACACAATCCCGACGGATAGGCGACATTCTCCTGATTATTGCCGCCAACAACAACGCCATTACTCAGCAACACCGCAGCACCCACACGAAAATTGGAATACGGCGCGTACGCACGAGAAGTTGCATCACGAGCCTGGACTAATAAATTACGATCAACTTCTGCCAATTCGGAATCGTTGTCGTACTCCAGCACCTTGGTAACTATTTCAAATTGCTTTCCCATTGTGTTAAAGGTAGCTGATTTGTCCGCAATTTATTCCGGCAAAATTCTTTTGTCCAATGAAATCATTTCACGGTTTCCTGAATTCTGTTAACTTTCCAATAATCTTTCCGAAACCCAATATTAAACTTCGGCAAGATTTCATCGTCTCAACACTATGAAATACACTTTACTTGCTACGTTGCTTCTATTCGGAAGTCAACTTTTTGCGCAGACCCATCAGGATGGAGACAGCTTGTGGAACGTATCAACTGTGCATGAAATTCACCTCAACTTTACGCAACCTGCTTATTGGGATACGCTTGAAGACGGTTACACCAACGACTATTACACAAAATGTCAGGTGGTGCTCAATGGTCGTGTGATGGATGATGTGGGTGCGAAGTTCAAAGGCAATTCATCGTACAACAATCCTTCCGACAAGAAATCATTCAAAATTGATTTCAACGAATTTGATTCTATTCTTGATTATGATGGCATCAAAAAAATCAACTTGAACAACTGCTTCAAGGATCCCACTTTCATGCGAGAAAAATTGGCGTTGGATTTTTGCCGACGTCAGGGAATTCTTGCGCCACGATGCACCTATGTTCGTTTGTACATCAACAGTTCGTATTGGGGACTTTACACTTTGGTGGAAGAAGTGAACGCTAAATTTCTCACGCAGCGTTTCAATAACAACGATGGCAATTTGTTTAAAGGCGATCCTTCCGGAGATTTGAAATGGCTGGGGGCCACACCATCATTATATTACAACAAATACGAACTGGACCGCACACAAACCAATGACTGGAGCGACTTAGTCCATGCCATAGATGTCATTAACAACACACCCGCGGCCAATTTTCAAGATTCCTTACCAACGGTATTTGACACGTGGAGTGTTTTGAAAGCCGCTGCATTTTCCAATATTTTCTCCAACCTCGATTCATACACGGGCAGCGGTCATAATTACTATATCTATCATGATGAAGATGCCGACATTTTCCGCTGGATTGTTTGGGACGTCAATGAAGCATTCGGAAATTTTCAAATGAACATGAATGCAAACACCATCCAGACTATCCCTTACAACTACATCAATCAGCCTGCCAATCGACCGTTGTTGAATAACATGTTTAACAACAGTGTGTATCATCAGGATTATATCAACGCGCTTTGCGTGATGCTAAGCAGTGATTTTACGAATGACTTCATGGATCCGATGATCGACAGTATTGCTAATGTTATACGTCCTTATGTGTATGCTGATACGCATAAGTTTTACACCAACCAGAACTTCGAAGACAATATCAACATGGCCGTTACACTGCCCGGACCCAACGGAGGAATAACCATGCCCGGACTCAAGTCCTTTATCACTGCTCGTCGGAATTCGTTGATGAATCAATTGAGCGCTTTCGGATGCTGGCTGTCGGTTCCCGATAATTCCTCAAACATCGCGGCATTTAACCAGGGGCCGAATCCTGCAAACGAAAATTTTACCATCACCCCGCCGGGAAACGAACAATACAGCTACCGAGTATATAACGCGCGGGGACAATGGATGGCCTCACACGAAAACGTTTACGGATCCTCAACTGTTTCCTGCAGAACCTGGCCTAACGGTATCTATTTCGTAGAATTCATTACTGGTAATCAGCGTCAATCGCTTAAAATTGTAGTAACACATTAACAAGATTCATCCTGCAACAATTATCTTTCCGTCCACATCATCACATTTATGAACACAACACCATTGCACTTCACCATGAAACGAAAGTTTGCCGCACTATGCGCCTTTATTTTGCTTATCACCATCTCGTGCAGCAGTGGCCCCGGTGAAGGGGGAAGCGCCAGTATTAAAGGAAAGATCTACGCCAAACGTTACGTCAGCAACTGCAATACTTTATCAGGAGAATATTGGGCTCCCGATGAAGAAGTTTACATTGTGTACGGAGATGACCCTTCATACGGAGATCGCATCCGCACCGGTCCGGACGGCACTTACTGGTTTCGTTATTTGCGCCCCGGCAAGTACACCATTTACGCCTATTCAACTGTTTGCACACCTGCTGAACGTGAAGCAGTTAAAGTTACCGTTGAAATCACGTCGAGGAAACAAGAAGCTGAAGCACCGGTTATTGAAATTAAGAAATGAGCGGTATGAAGCAAACACTGTTGTTGATGGTACTTCTTTTATTCTCGGCTAAAGTCGAAGCGCAGTCGCGTAAACAAGCAAAAGAATACAAAATCAAATCTACTACCGAAACCACCACGCTATTTGAAAATGGCAAAGAAGGTGCTACGTATAAATCATCCTACAAGTCATTTGATAAAGATGGAAATGTAATTGAAGAAGTCGATTACAATAAAGATGGATCTACACGTAAGCGCGTGCGCACCAAATATGCGGGAAAGGAAAAATCGGAAGAAATCGTCGAAAACAATAAATCACCGAAGGACAATTCGGAAGATCCGAAATATTCCCGCACCACATGGAAACACAATGGCAACGGGGATAAAATAGAAGAAACGCAATACGATCAAGCCGGAAATATTATTCAACGCACCACATTTACGTATAACAGTAAAGGCGAGAAGTTGATGGAACTTACTATGGATGCTTCCGGTAAGATTATTCGCAAAGAACTGTACGTGTATAATGCCAAAGGCTTAAAGACTGAAAAGAAAATTTACGGGCCTAACGATACCTTGATTAAAGTAATTAAATACACGTACGCTTAATCATGGACAAGAAGGCACTTCAGGATGTTCTCGCCCGGTTCGAACCCATCAGTTTGTCCGAAATGGATAACGTAAAACTATTGGACCGAATTGACGTGAAGTACAATATCAATGAAGACCAACTGTTACCTGTACTTCAAGAAGTATTAAAGGAATATCGGACACTGGACATTAACGGAAATCGCGTGGCACATTATGAAACTACATACATGGACACACCCGAGCATTTAATGTACAAACAGCACCATCAGGGGAAAGTGCCGCGATTTAAAATTCGTATTCGTAAATATGTCGATTCCAACCTAGCCTTTTTTGAAATCAAGAAAAAAAGCAACAAGGGCCGCACATTGAAGTCGAGAATTAAATTAAAATCGGATGAGGGAGTCTTTAATGATGCCACCACAACGTTTCTAGAAAAAGAAACACATCTACATCCGGAAGAGTTAACACCCGCGCTGGTCATAGAATACGACCGGATTACACTGGTCAACAAAACCGGGCAGGAGCGTTTAACTATCGACACCAATCTGGTGGTCCGTGATGGAAATTCCGCACACCAATTTACTGGCTTAGTAATCATTGAAGCGAAACTGGATAGTCGCGCACAAACACCATTTCGAAAAGCATTGCAACAACGACGCATCAAGCCATTCGGCATGAGCAAGTTCGTGATGGCGATGAGCAAATTACATAACGATATTAAAATCAATAATTTCAAACAAGATTTAAAAACTGTAGATAAAATCACCCATGTTAGTTAGATCATTACATATTCTATTCTGGTTATTCATCGCACTCGCGCCTGCTCCGGCACTGCACGCACAGACGGATACGCCCATGAGTGACAACACTACTCCGGCAGACCAAGACGCGGAAGAAGAAAAGAAAAAGAAAAAGAAAGACAAGGAAAAAGAAGAACCGGAAGTGTCGTTTTTCACAACCGCGCTGGATCGTTTCAATGCGGCATTTTTTGCACGACTTGGGTTGAACCTCTTCGCCATGTTTGTCCTCATTCGTTTAATTTATTTTCCCGTTTACAGAAGACGCGATTACTTCTTCACGTTCTTCATGTTCAACATCACCATTTTTGCGATTTCGTTTTTACTGAACACGAAATCGAGTTTCTCTACAGGTGCCGCATTCGGTTTATTTGCTGTGTTTTCATTGCTGCGTTATCGTACGGAAGATATTTCCGCACGAGACATGACCTATTTGTTTACCGTAATTGCACTCGGATTAATCAGTTCCGTAATTCGTGGAAGCATCCTGGAATTGGCGATCATTAACGGATTTATTGTCGTTGCTGCTTTCTTCCTGGATGGAAATATTTTAATGAAAACGGAATTTGTCCAAACTATTCAATATGATAATATCGACCTCATCAAACCCGAACAATACGAAGCCTTGCTGCAGGACTTAAGACAACGCACAGGCCTTAACGTTCATAAAGCCAGCGTTGGTAAGGTAGATTATCTAAAGGATTCTGCAATTATTAAAGTGTACTACTATCAAAGGTAATTGTATGTTTCGTTTACGCAATTTGTTATTGGTTCTGTTGTTCACTTCCGCGCTCCACGCACAACGCAGCGACCTCGGTCTGTGGACTACATTGAGCGTAAACAAAGACCTTGGCAATAAATTAGTTTTCAATTTCGACCAGGAGTTCCGTGTGCGTGACAACCTAACTACCGTAAATTTATTTTACACCAATGTTGGATTAACGTACAAATTCAACAAGAACTTTCGCGTTGCCGGCACTTATCGAATTATAAATAAACACAAAGAAGATGGTTTTTGGGGTATTCGTCATCGCTTGTATGCGGATGTCATCGCACGATTAAAGCCGGGACGTTTTACGATTGCGTATCGAAGTCGTTTACAATATGAATGGCGCGGATACGGATACTCTGCTCAGTTCGGAAATGTTCCGGAATCGTACTGGAGAAATCTTTTCAAGTGTTCGTTCAAACTAAACGAACTTTTCTCACCGTACATCGGCACCGAAATGCGTTGGCTCATCCATGATCCACGGGTGGCTTATCACAAAGGGTTCGACCGTACACGATTTATGGGTGGTGTAGATTATTCCATCAACAAAATGCATCAAATCGGATTCTATGGTCTCTATCAAAAGGAATGGAACATCAGCGACCCGCAAACCTTGTACATTATTGGCATAGAATATACCATTAATATCGATTAAGGTTTACCGATTAACGCCACGGCATAAGCATTCGCCCCTTCTCCGCTCCCAACGTAACCCATCTTTTCGTTTGTAGTAGCTTTTATCGCCACACGGCCCTCATCAACTTCAAGTATCGGAGCAATTATTTTAATCATTGCGGATATATGCGGATTGATTTTCGGTGCTTCCAAAGTTAAAGTAGCATCTACATTGATCACCTGCCAACCTTGCTCTCGAATCAACTGCACCACATGCTTCAATAAATTCTTGCTGTCCGCATCTTTAAACGCTGCAGATGTATTAGGGAAATGAAAACCGATATCACGCATTCCTGCTGCACCCAAAAGCGCGTCGCAGATCGCATGCAGCAACACATCTGCATCCGAATGTCCATCACATCCTTTATCATGTTCAATATGAACGCCGCCAAGAATCATCGGACGACCTTCCTTTAGTTGATGCACATCAAAACCGAATCCTACACGAATATTTGGTATCATCATTTACAGTGATAAAAAATGCCGGTCAATATTCTACCGGCATTTTATGTTTTGTTGTGTTCTAAATTATTTGTCGCCCTCATTCTGAGATTTGAATGCGTCGAAGTCAAATGTCATCGTGAAACGTAATGTATTCTGTAACGGACTGCGCTGACCGTTTGTTGGAATCAAATAAGCAAAATCCAATCCGAATACGTTGTATTTGATACCCGCACCGAGTGTGAAAAACTGACGATTTCCTTTTGTAGGATGCTCGTAAAAATATCCGGCACGCACCGCAAATTGATCGTTGTACCAATATTCAGTTCCGAAATTGATGTTGATCTCACGCATCTCCTCTTTAAATCCTGACGGTGCATCATAGAAAGAACCAATCATACCTGCAGGTACAGAGCGATCAGGATCACGACCCGCAAGAATTACATAATTTCCATCAGGACCAACTACAGGACCACCATTCACAGAATCCAGCAAATACACAGGAGGCGTTGGCACTAATAATTTATTGAACTCCAACTGAAATCCGATTTTGTTATAATCGTCGGTCTTCACTTGTAAACCACTTCCCAAGCGCATATTAATCGGAATGAAATCACGATTAATAGACGTGCTATAAGAAATTTTATTACCAATGTTAGTGATGGCAATTCCGCTCATGAAAATCGCTTTCTTGCCGCTTACTTTGATGTCATCATTGAAGTAATAACCGCTCAAATCAACCGCGAATGCAGTTCCCGGACGCGTGTCCTGACCTTGAACTGTAATACCGTTTGTTAAATTAGAGCGGACAATTCGTGCCGACATACCTGCCGAAAAACGACGTCCTAATTTGCGGGAATACGCTCCATCCAATGCAAATTCGTTCGGGCGAAACTGTCCGATCGTATTTCCGACTACGTCCGTAAAAGTGATATTACCCAAAGAAAAATAACGCATGGACATTCCAAACGCCGACTCTTTATTAGGCTGCGTATAAAACGACACATACGCCAAATTAATATCCGGCACCAAAGCGCGTAACCAAGGTGTGTAGGAAATTCCAAAACCTGTTTTCTTCGATGCAAACGCCAGTTTTGCTGCATTCCAATGAATCGAATTAACATCAGGAGTAGTAGCAACACCGGTTTCGCCCATTCCGCCACTTCTGGAATCCGGAGAAATCATCAGGAACGGAACTGCCGTTGTAATAGTGTTGATTTGTCCCAACAATTCATCCGTAGTCAGATTAACTTGTGCAGTTAAAGAACCCGCACTTGCTGCTAACAAGCTACCGATGAGTAATGTATTGGTTCTAGTATTCATTGTCTGAGCGATTTTGAAAGGAAACAAATGTATTAAAATGCTGAAATCTATTAGTTGAGTATCACGAGCTTTTCATATTGTTCGGCGGTCTGTCCATCGGCACTGCGCACAAATACTTTGTAAATGTATGTTCCGCGACCAATAGGATCACCGTAATCATCACGGCCGTCCCACGTGATTCCGGGAGAACGGTAGCCATTAGTATGCACGGGCTCATTTATCGTTTTCACCAATTTGCCGCTAACCGTAAACACCTGAATGGTTACGTTAAATTCAGAACACGCCTGGTTGTGTTCGAAATAAAATGAAGTGTTCGTCGTAAACGGATTCGGATAGTTTAAGACGTGCGCTAATGCCAATGTAGCAGAACTGCTCACCACAAAATCTGTTTTCGCGGTAGATGAATTGTTGTACACATCCCACACCTTCAACGATAATGTGTGCGGGCCTTCAGACAATTTGCTGTACGGATACAAAATAGTTCCACTTTGATAGCTATTCAAATTCGCCTGGTAATAATCATTGAGCACAACTGCATTATCCGTCTCTTCATCCAGCACGGCAAGAATATCATGTCCGATACCATTACCGACAGTGTTAACGCCACTGCTATCAAAAATCATTGCAAACAATTTCGGAGAAGCATCTGTCATTCCACCTGCTACGAAATTTGAATCGTTTAAAAACAAGCGTACCTGAGGGCCTGTTCCGTCGGCGGGTGCATTCGGATCAGAACCACCTACTACAATATTTTCATACGCACCGGCGGCATCGAAAACACCATTTTCTGCAAAGTAGCTAATGCGACCCGCACCAAATTGAAACTGAATATCACGCGGAACAACAAACGTAAATTCAAAATCTCCATTCACCACATTCACCTTGCCTTTGTAAATAACATTACGTTGTGTTTTGAATGTAAATGCAGATATCGGCGGATCATTCTGCAAAGTAGTAACCGTGGTTACTTTATCAAAAACTGTCGGATATAGAACTCCATTGTAATTGTTGATTTTATTTCCCAACGAGTCTGTCACCATGCCTTTGATAGTTACTCTGCTCAATGCACGAATGGTATCTGCATTGGCCCCTACAGGAACGTTATTAATATGCGTGGTTGCCACGTTGTACGTTGGATAATTCAACTTCAGCGCAGGATCGCCCAGCAACGTAAAATTTCTGTTGTTGGTACTGTAACCGCTCAGCACTTTTGTTTTGCGATAGATATCGCCAATGTGCGGCTGTTCGCCGTTTTCAGGCTCGAATGCAACAAAATAAAAGTTACGATTCAAAATGAAATTCGGCGTTGAATAAACCAATCGTACTGTGGTTAATAATCCTATGCCTCCTCCATTCGGATTCAGCAACACATATTCTCCGGCTGATACGCGACCCGGATCATCAAATCGGCTAAATTCGCAGGTAGCGGTAACAAACAATGGCATATTGCACTTGTTGTCCCAAGCATTAATCTGACCCACTTCCAGAATTCGCTCGTGTGCTAATCCAACTTCACCACCATGACCGGTATAATTCAAAATTAAGCACCCTTTTTCCATGCGCTTATCAAAAGCTTCATTCACCTGCGGATAGCGTTCACCTCCCGGAGTTTGTTCCTGTTGATAAGCGTCCAGATAAATCTTTTCAATATTATACGCATGATACGTAGTGTCCACAATAGCTGCTAACTGATCCGACTGACTCATGTGAATATTCGAGTCTTCATCGTCACCAATGAAAGTGATCCAGCTTTGCCATTCTCCGCCCTTGTTGCAACCGTCTGCAAGACACGCTGCAGGTGATGTATTCGGCGGTGTTTTAGTGATGTATTGACGAACCTTGTTCACCATGTTTTGTGCTTCTGACACAGAACCAACGGGGAATCGTCCGATGCTCACATCCATTGCGCCAATATCACTTCCCGTATCCCATTCACCGGAATCATCCAGCAAACAATAAAACTCATCCGCTACATACGATTCCGTAAAGCACAACGAATTTCTATTTTGGAATGTCGGTATCATGTTGGTGTTATTCGGAAGACGACGCTTGTTGTCATAAGACCCATCACCAAACAACAACACGTATCGAGGCATTTCGTCCGGACTATCTGCACGGTCATACAACATTCGAATGAAATCACGAATAGCTGTAACATCTTGCGCACCTGCTGAAAATTCGTTGTAAATCTGTTGTGGTGTTACAATTACATACGTCAGACTATCATGTTGTTCGTGCAACAACGCCAGCTCTTGCGCCTGCGCCATAAAAGAAGGATGAGTAATGATAATGAACTCCGCAGGCTCCATGGCATGCAAATTCTGATTACTCACTTCACCATGCGCAACAGGTGTAAAGTACGATGAACCATCAAAGGCAATGTACTCGCGCAACGTATCAGTAGCTTGAGTCCACGTAAAATCGTTTCCGGATAAATTGCCTTGCTGCAAAAAAACATTTTCTAAATCGGTCACATCCCACACGACAACATTCGGTGAAACACCGGACAAGGTAAACTGACCTACATTACCAACACCAACAGATTCAACATCACGGAAGCTCATCTGATTGCCGCTCATCCTTAATTGACGACGCACGTTTACCTCAATCCAATTTAGATATCCCAATGGTGCCGGTGATGCATTCAACTGACGCGCCACATTCACAGACACTACAGGACCTGCAGGCAAGAAATCAAAATCAGCTTTACCTGCTAATGCATAACAACAATAATAACATTGTGTCTGCGCACCGTTAATGGCGATAACCTGAGTTGTATTTTGCGCTGTAACCGTATAGTTATGCACGGTTTCATATCTCGAAACCATATCCACTTTCACATTTACACGTGATGTAGAAACGATATTGGGGAAAGTGAACGAGAACGAATAGTTATTGATAATGTTAAACTCTTCACCGTACCATTCACGTCCCGATTTAATCAGGTTCTTCGAATCGCTTTCATGATATTGATAGTCATTAAACGTATTCACCGTATGCGTTGCAGGTAAAGAACTTGATGCCTGTGCAGCAATTCTTTTCCCGGGACCTAAATCAACATTTATGAAATAATAAGTTGTATCGGAATAGTTATGTACTTGATGCGCGAATGTCGAGTCTGTCGAATTGTACTTCCACGTATTTGGAGAAACACCGTAAAACAAAACTGCATCATTGGCATCAAAAACGCCATCCGATTCACCTTGCACCATAATCGCATATTCATGCAGGTCATCATAATGCGGAGCATTGTTACTAAATGGAAGTTGTCCCTGGCCGTTTCCGTAAATACGAATGTTGCGTGGATCAATATTGTCGACGTCCACACCAATTGAAGTTAACAACGTTTTATTGATGCGATGTATTCCCGTGTTCGTAACACCAATTTTAAACCATGTTCCTGAAGCAAGCACTGACGTAGTAGCATACGAACGGCTGCGCATGCTACGTTCCGATGAATAACTCGCCTGAATTTGAAGATCAAACGACACGAGTTTTTCAATTTGCCCCGTTGCCGCATTAATGCGAAGCGGATAAATCATTACTGCGATATGCGGAACTTTACGCTCAACATCAATTCGGGTGATTACCTCTGCTTCCGGAGTAATAAAAGACCGGCCGAAATTGTTAATAACCTGAATTTCTGGAGCCGTTGCCGGAGCATATTGCGGGTTTAATAACTGCGCAGAACCGGAATTCATTCCCGCAGGAAGTTGTTCCCGATGAAAATAATAGGGCAAAAACTCCTTATCCGGATCGTATAATGCACCGTCAAACGATAAAAAATGACGCACTTCCGTTTCGGTAAACTGCGTTGCAGCCGGTTCCGACCAACGGAGTTCGTGCCTCGGAAAACGCCCCTTATTCTCACGCACAACCTGTTGAGCATCAGCCATTTGACTCGATGCCAAGGCGATGCCCACCAATACTAGTGTCAACTTCTTTAATTTCATGATAACCGCTCTTGTCGTTAAAGTTAACATTTACAACCTATGTAACTACAGCAAACCCAAAAAGGTTTGCATAGTTCATTGAAAACTAAGATATTTGTGTAAATGTTCTTCCCGACTAACTAAATTTAGTGTGCCGGATTAGAACGATGGCAAACATAAATTATTGCGTGACTGTTGAAAAAAAGCAACTTTTTGCAACTGTTTCGTCATAATGTCGTATAATTGTGTCTTACACCTAACAGCACCCATTTATGCTGAAACGCGTGATTGTTGCCCTTGGAATGCTGGCCGGTGCCGGCTTGGGCGATCTTTATGCACAGGATCCTGAGTTTACTCAGTTCTATGCAAACCCATTGTATTTGAATCCGGCATTTGCCGGGACAGCACGCTGTCCGCGCATTTGCTTGAACTATCGTAACCAATGGCCCGGCATTACCGGAACATTCGTTACCTACAGTGCGTCTTACGACCAGCACATCGACGCTATGTCAGGTGGTGTTGGTTTCTTGTTTACTAACGACCGTGCAGGTATGGCCACGATTAACACCACGAATATCAGTGGTATTTATTCGTACCAGCTCAATATTACACGTGAATTCTCGATGAAAGTGGGCTTACAAGCTACCTACGCACAGAAGTCTGTAGATTGGAGCAAACTGAATTTCGGTGATATGATTGATCCGCGTCGTGGATTTATCTACAATACGAATGAAGTTCCTAACGCTACCAGCAAAACAAACGTAGATTTCTCTGCAGGTTTGTTAGGTTACAGCCGTCGCTATTTCTTCGGAGCTGCCGTACATCACATCACCGAGCCGGATGAAGGATTCTTAGGACCATCTAAATTGCCAATGAAATATACCGGTCACGCCGGTGCTGTTATTCCGATTGGTGGTCGTTACAGTGAAACATCGATTTCACCCAACGTATTGTTTCAAAAGCAACAAGATTTCCAGCAATTGAACTTGGGTATCTATTTCAGTAAAGGTCCGTTGGTAGGTGGTTTGTGGTATCGTAACCAGGATTCATTTATTCTATTGCTCGGATTCCAGCAGGACTTGTTTAAGTTTGGATACAGCTACGACGTTACCGTATCGAAATTAACCAATGCTACCGCGGGTTCTCACGAACTTTCTTTCCAGATGCAGTTTGAATGTAAGCCGAAGAAAAAGAAGTTTAGAACCGTTTCTTGTCCGTCTTTCTAAAAAAATTTCGGGCACACATGTAATTAAAGGGAAAATCAACGTTATATAATCAAAAGGGAAACTACGAAAACTACTAAAACATGAATAAACTAACCTTGCCATTAATGCTCGCAGGCCTCACCTTGATGGTGTCCTGTCAAAAAGAGCGTTCGAATGTGACGGGCTGGAATTACAACGATCCGAATAACGGCGGTTTCGAAGTAATGCCATACGAAGGACAGGAAACAGGTCCGGGACTTGTTCTTGTAGAAGGCGGTACATTCACTATGGGACGTGTGGAACAGGACGTTAATTACGACTGGAACAACGTACCTCGTCGTGTTACTGTTTCTTCATTTTACATGGACGAAACTGAAGTACGTAACTTGGACTACTTAGAGTATTTGTACTGGACCAGCCGTGTTTACGGGCCGGATTATCCGGAAATTTTTACGCAAGCCTTGCCTGATACTTTGGTATGGCGTGAAAAATTGGCTTACAACGAGCCTTACGTATTGTATTATCTGCGTCACCCTTCTTACCGCGATTATCCTGTAGTAGGTATCAACTGGTTGCAGGCTTCTAATTTCGCAAGCTGGAGAAGTGACCGTGTTAACGAGTTTATCTTGATTCGTGAAGGTGTTCTCGATTGGGCGCCGGATCTGGTAAATGAAAACGCATTTAATACCGACCACTATTTGGCAGGTGTTAAAGCGAACAACCCTTATGTGGGTAACGTGGTACAAAACGTTCCAAACTTGAACCCAACAGGTGCTGAAGAGCGTATGGTTCGTATGGAAGATGGTATCCTGCTTCCGAAGTACCGTCTCCCAACCGAAGCTGAATGGGAATATGCAGCATTCGGATTGATCGGTAACACCATCGGTGAGCGTATTACAGATCGTCGTTTGTATCCTTGGAACGGTCACGCGGTTCGTAATCCTGATGAGCGTTACATCGGTCAGATGTTGGCAAACTACAAGCGTTCTAATGGTGATAACATGGGTACTGCAGGTATGTTGAATGACGCTGCGGATATCACAGCTCCTGTTTATTCTTACTGGCCTAACGACTACGGCTTGTATAACATGGCGGGTAACGTATCAGAATGGGTAATGGATGTGTATCGTCCTCTTTCATTAACTGATAATGACGATTTCCGTCCTTTCCGTGGTAACGTATTCGGCACTCAAATGAAAGATCCTACAGATCCGACATTGATTTACGTAGAAGACTCTGTTCGTTACGACAAAGATTCTAACATCGTGAGCATCCCGGGTGCTATTCGCTATCGTAACGTAGATCTTTCTTACAAGGAAGATAAACTGGACAAGCGTCGTAACTACAAGTACGCAGATAACATCAACTACCGTGACGGTGATGGATTGTCTTCTGTATACTACGGTGATCCAAGTGCAGTTAGCGCGAACAAGCTGATGTATGAATACGGTATCACTTCATTGGTAAACGATAAAGCTCGTGTTTATAAAGGCGGCTCGTGGAAAGACAGGGCTTATTGGATGGTTCCCGGAACAAGACGATTCCTGGATCAGCAACAAGCAACAGCGTTTATCGGATTCCGTTGCGCGATGGATCGTGTTGGTTCTCCTCAAGGTCTCGGCGGTCGATAACTCTTGATATCAAACAAATTAAACGCTCCACGTTATTCGTAACTTGGAGCGTTTCTTGTTTATGAAAACTTCTATCGAACAACTTTACGAGATCTTCCTGCAACATCCGGAAGTTTCCACCGACACGCGTACAATTACCAACGGTTGCCTGTTCTTTGCATTGAAAGGTGCCAATTTTAATGGAAATGATTTTGCAAGTGATGCCTTATCTAAAGGAGCAGCATTTACAGTAGTCGATGAACACCGAGAGAATCACAACGCGCAATGCCTGCAAGTGGATGACGTATTGAAAGCATTGCAACAATTAGCACGATTACATCGTCAGAAATTGGGTGAACACGGTTTGCGGGTAGTGGCATTAACAGGAAGCAACGGAAAAACCTCCACCAAAGAATTACTGGCACGAGTGCTAAGCCGACAATACAACACACTCGCTACAATCGGTAATTTGAACAATCACATTGGTGTACCGTTAACGTTGTTACGTTTAAACAGAAACCATGAAATTGCTGTGGTGGAAATGGGCGCCAACCATCAAGGAGAAATACAAGAACTGTGTGAACTTGCACTTCCCGATTACGGATTAATTACGAATATCGGGCTGGCGCACTTGGAAGGCTTTGGTGGTGCGGAAGGTGTGCTGAGAGGAAAAACAGAGCTCTTTCGTCATCTGATGCAAAACAACAAAACATTGTTCGTGCTGAATGATGATGTTCGTTTAACTCAGTACATGAATTATGCGCACGTTCATACCTACGGACAAAGCGCAAATGCGGAAGTTCATGGCACTTTAATAGGTGCTACACCAACAGTTACCTATTCGTGGAGTTGGAGAAAAATGGAACAACGCGAGGTGAAGACTCGGATGATTGGTGCGTACAACCTGAACAATATGTTGGCTGCAACTGCTGTTGGAATGCACTTGAACGTTGACATCAATGAAATTGAAGAAGCTATTGCAACGTACGTTCCGTCCAATCAACGTTCACAATTGGAAACATATGGAACCAACCAAGTAATTCTGGATTGCTACAATGCGAATCCATCCAGCATGGTTGCTGCGATCGACAACTTGTCCATCATGCCGGCAGCAACCAAAATTGCTCTACTTGGCGATATGTTTGAACTTGGGGAACAATCAGCGGAAGAACACCAGAAAATTGCCGACTACTTAACTCTAAAATTGCCAAACGCACGGATCATCTTAGTCGGGGAACATTTTGCGAAAGTGCAACACGCATCAGCCGTGAAACTCAGCAATTCTAGCGCTGCTAAAGAATACATGGCGCAACTCGCACCGAATGCATCACTTATTCTTATTAAAGGTTCGCGTGGTGTAAAAATGGAAATCATTGCCGAAGCATTGAAGTAATAGAACTTGTTACAAAAACAAAAGGCGATCATCTCTACGATAATCGCCTTTAATTTTATGATGACGTGTTATTATCCTAACACACCACGAGAGATTACTATCTTCTGCACCTCGCTGGTTCCTTCGTAAATCTGCGTGATTTTCGCATCGCGCATCAAACGCTCCACGTGGTATTCTTTTACGAAACCATAACCACCATGTACCTGCACCGCTTCTGTTGTCACCCACATTGCAACACGTGAAGCATACAACTTAGCCATTGCGCCGGTAATTGTGTAGTCGTGACCATTGTCTTTCTGCCATGCAGCTTTTAAACACAATAAACGCGCTGCTTCAATTTCAGTGGCCATATCCGCCAACTTAAATGCAATTGCCTGATGCTGATGAATTGGTTTACCAAACGCCTTGCGTTCTTTGGAATACGCTAATGCTAATTCATAAGCACCGGAAGCAATACCCAAAGCCTGAGAAGCAATACCGATGCGTCCTCCGGTTAATGTCTTCATGGCGAACTTGAAACCGAATCCATCTTCACCGATACGATTTTCTTTCGGCACTTTCACATCGGTAAACATTAATGAATGTGTATCGGAAGCGCGAATACCCATTTTGTTTTCTTTAGGACCAACTTCGAATCCCGGCATGCCCTTCTCTACGATGAACGCGTTGATTCCTTTGTGTCCTTTGTCAATGTCCGTTTGCGCGATAACCAAATACACCGAAGCGCTGTTACCGTTGGTAATCCAGTTCTTGGTTCCGTTTAACAAGTAGTGATCACCTTTATCAATTGCGGTCGTACGCTGAGATGTTGCATCTGATCCTGCCTCAGGTTCTGACAAACAAAATGCGCCGATGATTTCTCCTTTTGCCAACGGCACTAAATATTTTTGCTTTTGTTCTTCCGTCCCAAATTGTTCGAGGCCCCAACAAACCAATGAATTGTTCACCGACATGATTACGGAACAGGACGCATCAACTTTGGAAATTTCTTCCATTGCTAAAACGTAAGAAATGGTGTCCATTCCACCACCGCCGTACTTAGGATCCACCATCATTCCGAGAAATCCCAGCTCTCCCATCTTCTTCACATAGTCTGTCGGAAACTTCTGATGCTCGTCGCGCTCAATCACTCCCGGCTTTAATTCATTCTGCGCAAAATCACGTGCGGCTTTTTGAATCATCAAATGTTCTTCTGTCAACTCGAAATGCATGATATTATGGTATTAAATGTTAGACTTAAATAGCTGACAAATATAACCGAAACAGCCTTATGAGGTTCTTTATGGTGCTTAATTTTAGCCCGTAATTCCACGAAATAATTGCACCTTTAACTATGGCACAACCGAACGTCATTATTGGAGTAATGTCCGGCACTTCCTTGGATGGATTAGATCTTTGTGCCTGTACGTTTGCATCGGACAATACGTTTGAAATCATAAAGGCGGAGACAATTTCGTACGACGATTCTACGATAGCACTATTGAAAGAAGCCGAAACCTGCAGCGGGGTTCGTTTGACGGCAATTGATCGTTCTTACGGACGATTGATAGGCGAACATATTGCACGATTCATGAATCTGCACTTGAAGGATACAGCTATTACTGCTGTCGCTTCTCACGGTCACACTATTTTTCACGATCCAAAAAACGGATACACTTTGCAAATTGGTCACGGATCGGCAATTGCTGCGGCTTGTGGACTTCCCGTGATTTGTGATTTTCGCTCGTTAGATGTTGCGTTGGGTGGACAAGGCGCACCATTAGTGCCAATGGGTGATCAATTACTTTTTGGCAATTACGATGCTTGCCTTAACATTGGCGGGTTTGCGAATATTTCCTTTGAAGAAAATGAAATTCGTGTAGCAGGAGATATTTGTCCTGCGAACTACATATTGAACGAATTGTCATCACGACTTCATATGAGTTATGATGCAGGTGGAGCCATTGCGCAAAGTGGAGTTATCATTCCTACACTTCTCGCGCAATTGAACAATCTTGATTTTTACAAAATGAAATTTCCGAAATCGTTGGGGCGCGAATGGGTGGAACACGAGATTCGACACTTGTTGCCGGAAACATTGCCTACTGCAGATTTATTGCGCACCTGCACAGAGCATGCCGCGTTTCAAATTGCACAGGCTCTTAATGGTCGTAAAAACGCGATTGTAACCGGTGGCGGAGCATTCAACACATTTCTGATGCAACGAATTCGCGAGCAAACAACGTGCAAAGTAGAAATACCGAATGATCAGATTGTTGCATTCAAAGAGGCATTAATCTTCGCATACCTCGGTTGGTTGCGCATCAACAATCGTATTAACACGTTAAAAAGTGTGACCGGCGCAAGTAAAGATTCTATTGGCGGAGCAATTTATCTTGCATAAAAAAAGACCGCCGAAGCAGTCTTTATAGTATTTCTAGAAACGATCATCGTCAAAAAACTCATCATCGTCGTCGTCCAGATCGAAGTCATCAAACTTCACATCACCTTCAATATCCGGGTCATCATCTTTTGATGAGGAATCATCATCATCCACATTTTCGAAATCATCAACGATGTCATCATCGTCTTCCGATTCTTCAGGAAGATCCTCATCATCCAATTCTTCATCGTACCGTTTCTTTCCGGAAGTCTTTCCTTTCTTCGCAGGAGCCTTAGGTTTAGCGGCTGCGGACTTTGTTGCTTTAACTTGTTTTTTCATCTTTTGCAGTTGCAGATGTGAATGACAAGAGTTTGTTCCGAACTATTGTGGGGACAATTTTACAGAATTTATAGAATCTGCAAATGATTTTTAGCAACCATTTCTTCACCAATCAATTTGTACTTTTACGGCTTAGAAAAAATCAATATGAAAGATCTACTTGACCGGTACGAAAATAAGCGCCCTGAAATTGTATTTGAATGGAAAGATGCCGAAACCGAGGCCGAAGGATGGGTGGTTATCAATTCACTTCGTGGAGGTGCAGCGGGTGGCGGAACGCGTATGCGCAAAGGGCTGGACAAACGTGAAGTGGAGTCGCTCGCCAAAACAATGGAAGTGAAATTTACTGTTGCCGGCCCGCCAATTGGTGGCGCTAAATCAGGGATTAACTTCGACCCTGCAGATCCTCGAAAAGCAGGTGTGCTGCAGCGCTGGTTCAAGGCGGTAATGCCTTTGCTGAAAAACTATTACGGTACAGGTGGCGATTTAAACGTGGATGAAATTCATGAAGTAATTCCGGTTACGGAAGAGTTGGGGCTTTTACATCCGCAAGAAGGTGTCGTAAACGGACATTTTGGAGCGACGGCAGCCGGCAAAGCAAAACGTATTGAACAGCTTCGTGCGGGTGTGATAAAAAAAGTAAGCGATAGCCGTTATGTTCCCGGCGAAGGATTTACGGTTGCTGATATGATTACGGGCTATGGCGTTGCGGAAGCCGTGAAACATTATTACAGTTTGTGGGGCGGAGAACTCGCGGGTAAACGAGCTATCATTCAGGGTTGGGGCAATGTTGCAGCAGCAGCGGCGTATTACCTGGCGCAGGATGGCGTAAAAATTACGGGCATTATCGATCGTAATGGAGGATTAATCAGTAGCGAAGGTTTCGATTTTCCTGCAGTGCGAGAATTATTCCGGAACAAAAAAGGGAATCAGTTGATTGCAGCGAACATGTTGACGGCTGAAGAAATTCAAAAGCAAGTGTGGTCTTGCGGTGCTGAAATTTTTATTCCTGCCGCTGCGTCACGTCTGGTTACGAAGGATCAATTGCAAACCATGATTGATCATGGACTTGAAGTAATTTCTTGCGGTGCCAATGTTCCGTTTGCAGATCCTGAAATTTTCTTCGGACCAACCGGGGAATTTGCAGATGAAAAAGTGAGCATCATTCCGGACTTTATAGCGAACTGCGGAATGGCACGTGTGTTTGCATATCTCATGCAGGAGAATGCTGTTGTCTCAGACGAGGCTATTTTTAATGATGTGTCCGAGACGATTAAAAAAGCTTTACAAGCAACACATGCCGAACATCCCGATAAATCGCACATTGCTAAGGCAGCATTTACACGCGCCTTAAAATCTTTATTGTAACCGTGGATATTAATTCAATCGCATCGAAGGTTTTTATTGCGCCCAACACGATTCAGGATTGGGTTACTTTCGCGTTGATTGTTTTATTCGCATTACTTGTTCGCACATTAATTGCCAAAGGACTTACGAAGCTTTTATTTCGATTTTTCCAACGCAAGGAAAAAGAAGAAATCGGTTTCCAGAAGCTGTTCGATTTAGTGCGTAAGCCGTGGAACTTATTGTTGTTTTTCATCGCATTATCGATAGCCGGAAATTATCTGCACTGGCCAACAGCATGGAAGCTCGCTCCAAAAGAAGAATTCGGAGTAATCATGATCAGTACGAAATTGGTAGCGCTAATGATTGGCATTGCCATTACCTGGTTATTGTTGCGCATTACGGATTTCTTTGGTTTGATTTTATTGCATCGTGCATCAAAAACCGAATCTACCGCTGACGATCAATTGGTTCCCTTTTTACGTGAGGCGATAAAAGTGATCATTGTCATTTTCGCCATCTTCATCATGTTAGGCAGCATCTTTGACATGAACGTTGCCTCATTGATTGCAGGTTTGGGAATTGGTGGTATCGCTGTGGCATTGGCGGCGAAGGAGAGTTTGGAAAATCTCATCGGAAGTTTCACGGTATTTCTGGACAAACCATTTTCCGTTGGCGAAAACATTCTACTTCCCAATAATCAAGTTGGAACTATCGATCGAATCGGGTTTCGAAGTACACGTATTCGCGCAGAAGACAGTACATACATTACTGTTCCAAACAGAAAGATGGTGGAGAATGAAATTTACAACGTGAGTAAACGAAATTCACGACGTGTCATCACCACTATCGGAGTAACGTATTCTACTTCACCCGAAAAAATTAAATCGGTAATGGATGATCTGCGTAATTATATTGACTCACGTGAAGATCTTGTGCGGGAAGAAGGTCGTGTGAGTTTATTCAACTTTAGCGCATCTTCTATTGACATTCAGTTAATCTACTACATCAAACTCATTGACTTTTCAAACCACTTGCAGGTTCGCGAAGAAGTGAATTTTAAGATTATGGAAATCATACACCGCCATGGTGTAAGTTTCGCATTCCCGACAACTACTGTTCATTTAGAAAAACAGTAGTACTTCATTCCACTTATTGTTATTGCTGTTCCACTTATCAAGTGCGGGTTGTGTTCGCGTAACCACGGACGTACCATTGCGTAGAAGAACCAAATAACGCAACGCATGGTACAACGTTTACTCTCATCCGCTTCCTGATATACTGAACGCGCGCAGTAACATTCCCCGGACTTGAGCGACCCCGATAAATAGTTGTCGTACGACTGTTTTGATCGGGAGTAAAATAAATGTCAAACTTAAAACACCAAAGACATGGACAATCGCTTCGTCCTTTCGGATTCATTCAACGATCTCGTTTTCGAGAATAGGCACAAATCGTATGGTGCCTACCAGCTGCGCAAACAATACGGCAGAAGAGTAATCATTGCAGTATTTACCAGCGTATTCATTTTTACGGCAGGAATTTGGGCTTATTCCAAAGTAAATTCCACCAGGGACTTTATTCCTGCTGAGGATTACAACACGCAAATTGCGCTTGATATTCCTCCTGTAGGCAATATCACTCCACCGAAAATTGAACCGCCGAAAACTAAACCCGTACGTGATATGGTTACACCACCAAAAGGACCGGTGGATATGAAAGACCTGACGACGCCTCAAATTACGAATCAACAAGTAACGACAACCGTCACCAATTCGGATGCAGGAAAATCGACCAAAGGAAATGAGGGCGGAACAGGCACTTCCACCTCGGGTACAAACACAGGCACCTGTATTGACTGCCCACCTGCTGACACTGTCGAATTAAAACCACGTTTAGTAACGTACAGTGATACGCCGCCTACCAACGATGAGCTGGATCCTTTTTTGGTGAAGAACTTGAAGTATCCGACCATGTGTAAAGAAGTTGGTGTAGAAGGAACCGTATGGATCGAGTTTATTGTTGACACTAAAGGCAACTACCGTGATGTGAAAGTGGCTAAAGGTGCGCATCCCGAATTAAACCGAGAGGCGCTTCGTGTGATGAAACAAATGCCATCCTGGAAACCTGCGAAAGACGGAGGAGAAGCCGTAGAATATTTATATCGCAAACCCATCACATTTAAATTACGCAAATAACACATTGAAAAATTAAGCGGTTCTTGCCTCCGTGCCTGTCTGCAATAAACACTTGCCTGTTGATAACAGAATCTCGTGTTGGCAGACAGGCCTTTTTATTTCAGATACTTTCGAAGATAGTTTGTCGTTATACTATCAAATACTACCGATATGTTATTAGGTATTTTATTGCAAGCAGGTGCAGTTGCCGACTCCAACGGAACCGTAACGAACACCGGCATCACTTCTACATCGGGCGCTGTAACAGCTGCTGCAACCAATGCACAAGAAGTTATTTCTCCGCTCAGTCTTGTCCTGAAAGGCGGATGGGTAATGATTCCACTGTTCATCTTTTTGCTTTTGGCGATTTACTTCGCTATTGAACGATTGATTATTATTTCGAAAGCGAGAAAGTCAGATGCGAATTTGATGCACAACGTAAAAGACTACATCCTCAATGGCAAAATTGACACTGCAAGAGAATATTGCAAATCGGTGAATTCTCCGGTATCGCGAACTATTGAAAAAGGAATTTCCCGTCTCGGCAAACCAACCCGTGAAGTATCTGAAGCTATGGAAACGCACGGACGCGTAGAAATTGCACGCGTAGAAAAGAACCTTCATTACTTATCGTTAATCGCCCGAATTGCTCCCATGTTAGGTTTCATCGGAACGATTGCAGGTGTTGTTACCATTTTCTATGATATTTCGTTAAGCGGAGATATCAGCATCAAAACGATCTCAGGTGGTTTGTATCAGAAGATGGTTTCGTCCGGCGCAGGACTTGTGATCGGTGTTATATCGTTCTTGTTCTATCATTTGCTCAACTCCATGGTTGACGGACTCGCCGGAAAAGTAGAACGTGCAAGTCTTGAGTTTTTGGATTTGATTAACGAACCTGAAAAATAAACATGAAACTTCGCGGAAGACATAAAGAAAGTGCGGAGGTGTTTACGGAATCGTTGAACGACATCATGTTTTTCCTGTTGTTGTTTTTCATCATTCTCTCAACGCTGGTTAATCCGAACGTGATTAAGTTGAGTTTACCCAGTTCGAAAAGCCCTTCAACACTCAACAGTGGCAAAGTCACTTTAGCTGTTGATGCTAACCACGATTACTATGTGAATAATAATAAAGTTCCATTCGACATGTTAGCTCCGGTGCTGCAGGGAGAAACGAAGGCGAAGAATACCTCGAAAATTATTCTTCAGCTCGACAAATCATTAACCGTTCAAGATCTTGCTGATGTGATGCAAATCGGCAATGATTTGAAACTCGACATGGTATTATCCGTACAAAAACAACAATGAGCACGTTTGCCATAACAATTCCGGAAAGTAAAAACGAACGCAACGCACGACTGTTTGGTGCGTTGACAGCTATTGCCGTGGGCGTTATTTTGTTTCTGATTTTATGGCTTATTCAAATTGTAACGCCGTTGCCTCCTATTCCACCCGATCCGGAAGCGGTAGAATTAGAAATCGGATTGTACGAAGGTTATGGCGGTGATGCAGCTATTGAAGGTGGCGGCTCTCAAGGAAATACCGGTGATCCGGGTCAACCCGACAATAACAATCCTACCACCAACACAGCAACCAATCCGCCGCAGCAAGGATCCATGACTTCCAACGATCCTGCGAATCCGGCAAGTAACACGGGCACACAACCGACCGGCGATGACGCACTTTCGCCTGATGTTTTAGCTGCCATGGAAGACTGGAAAAAAAATAAAGGAAGTGCTTCTATTAAAGTTGGTGGTGAAGGAAAAGGAAGTCCTTATACCGGTGGATTAGGCGACGGTAAAGGAGATGGTGTTGGTCCGAATGACGGCGGCGACAAAGGAGATGGCGGACCCGGTGGTGGCAATGCCACTTGCTATCGCAGTATATTATCTAAACCGGACATCTTGAATCCGACGCAAGAAGAAGGTAAAGTTGTGGTGAATGTATATGTAGACAGAAGTGGGAATGTAAAGAAAGCGGAAGTCAATCCTCAGGGTACGACAACGTTGAATTCGGTATTGCGTTCTACAGCGACACAGTCTGCATATAAGATCAAGTTCAACGCCAACAACACGTGCGCTGATCTCATCATTTTATCTATCGACATCAACTTCACGTTGAAGTGACGTACAAGCAAACACTCGATTATTTGTATAGCAGATTGCCGATGTTTCAACGCATTGGACCTGCCGCGTACAAAGCTGATCTTACAAATACCATTGCCTTGTGCAAGTCGCTTGGCAATCCCGAAAATAAATTCAAAAGCATACATATTGCCGGCACAAACGGCAAAGGATCAACTTCGCATTTGTTAGCAGCTATATTTCAAGCTGCAGGCTATAAAACAGGTTTGTATACTTCTCCGCATCTCAAAGACTTTCGGGAACGCATTAGAATAAACGGGAAGATGATTCCGCAACGAGTCGTGACCGCCTTTGTAGAAGATCATCGTAAAAAATTCGAAAAACTGGATCTGTCTTTTTTTGAATGGACTGTTGGTTTGGCATTCGATTATTTCGCGCAACAAAAAGTAGATATTGCAATTATTGAAACCGGTTTGGGAGGGCGATTAGATTCCACCAATGTCATTCAACCCGAGTTGAGCGTGATCACGAACATCAGTTATGATCACATGAATCTGCTGGGGAATACGTTGCAAAAGATTGCAGGAGAAAAAGCCGGCATTATAAAATCCGGTGTGCCCGTTATTATCGGTGAAACACAAGAGGAGATTAAATCGGTGTTTACCGCGACGGCACGAAAACTAAAAACGAACATTTCATTTGCAGATGAACATGTTCGCATTACGACATTGCACCCCACTAAAGACTTTCCTCCGCAAGTCAAATTCACGGTATATGACAACGGCAAGCTGTGGCAAAAAAATATTCGTGGCGGGTTGACAGGAAGCTACCAGCGTAAAAATTACAGCACGGTATTACACGCTATTTTCACTTTACGTGAGTTAGGTTACGTTATAAGCGATAATGCCATTTTGAATGGTTTGCGCAATGTTGTCGGACTGACAGGGCTTCGCGGACGATGGGAGATTTTGGCTAAATCGCCACTCACTATTGCAGATACCGGGCATAATGAAGGAGGGATTCGCGAAATTGCAAAACAGCTTAAACACACCCCACATCATAAATTACACATTGTATTGGGTGTCGTAAATGATAAAGATCCCGGCAAGGTATTGGGATTATTGCCCAAAAAAGCCACCTACTATTTCTGTAAGGCAAAGTTGCCCAGAGCGATGGAAGCAGCGGAATTGGAACATCACGCGCAAAAGGTCGGATTAAAAGGGACGACTTACCCATCCGTTAAGAAAGCGGTGCGGGCCGCAACAGCAGCGGCAACAGCACAAGACGTAGTGTTTATTGGTGGCAGCACCTTTGTTGTTGCGGAGGCAATTTGATTTTTTTTCTGATTTTTTTTGCAGAAACCAACATTGCACATATATTTGCAGCCCGTTTAACCTAATTAGGTTCATGGGAGCATAGCTCAGCTGGTTCAGAGCATCTGCCTTACAAGCAGAGGGTCACAGGTTCGAATCCTGTTGCTCCCACGGTACGAAAGCCTCACGAAAGTGGGGCTTTTTTGTTTTAATATGGTCTAGGTTCCTTAAGGACACAAAAACAAGAAATGCACTTTGTTTACATCATTTATAGCAAGGAATTAGATCGCTTTTATGTTGGTGAAAGTGCATCAGTGATTGAGAGAGTGCAACAACATAATTCTCACTTCTTCGCTAAATCATTCACCTCAAATGCATCTGATTGGGAGTTAAAGCTGTCCATGGAGTTTCCCAACCGAATTAGTGCGAGAAATGCCGAATGTTTCATTAAAAAGATGAAATCCCGACAATTTATCGAACGATTAATTGAAGATCATTCATGGATCATCGAGAAGTTTCGGTAGCCACTACTTCTAATCTAATTGTTAAAGTGCAATTCCATCTACGCAAGCCGGTTGCGTCAGCAAGGCGAGACTCTAGCTAGGTGCAGAGGGTCACAGTCCCGAAGCATCGGGACGAATCCTGTTGCTCCCACGGTACGAAAGCCTCACGAAAGTGGGGCTTTTTTGTTTTAATATGGTCTAGGTTCCTTAAGGACACAAAAACAAGAAATGCACTTTGTTTACATCATTTATAGCAAGGAATTAGATCGCTTTTATGTTGGTGAAAGTGCATCAGTGATTGAGAGAGTGCAACAACCGGACCACTCCACGCCTCATTTATAATTATTTATCTTTGATCTATTAAAGAACGTGATGTTAGCTCAGTTGCCCAACGTATCACTATGACCTGCGAGGCAACTGTCACGAAGCATCTAAACGAATGTGATACATCGCAAAACTTAACCCCTAACCAGTTATGTTACAAAAAATACTGCTCACGCTACTGCTGATTATTTCAGGTACAACCACCTCTTTGCTTCAGGCTCAGACCGAAACTGACTCCACGCAGCTGTACGTCATTACCAAACACGATGGCAAGGAATATATCGGAGTGATTCTTAGTGACGATGGACGAGAAGTACTTATTCAAACGGAGAAACTCGGCAAAATATATATCCAGAAATCTGACATCAGAAGTATGGAGAAAGTAGAAGACGAGAAGCAAATTGTGCATGGAGAGTTTAAAAACTCCGGACCATTTACTACTCGATATTGTTTCACAACCAATGCGCTTCCGATAGTTAAAGGCGAAGACTACGGACTCATTAATTTGTACGGTCCCGAAATCCATTTTGCCGTAAATAATAGATTCTCCATAGGACTTATGGCCACATGGCTCGCAAGTCCATTGGTGTTGGCGATGAAATATTCTATTCCAACCAATAGAGAAAAACTGAATTTTAGTGTTGGTACATTGCTTGGTACTTCAGGTTATTTGAACCAGTTTAGAGGTTACGGAGGATTGCACTTCGCCAATGTGACTCTTGGAGATCGCATGCAAAACATTACGTTCTCTATAGGATACGCTTACGCAACCGGCGGAGGAAAAAGGTTTGAATATGTTGAAGGAACGTATGTAGATAGCACCAACTACAACTATTATTCTCCCGGATCGATTCCATTTCCTATTCCTATGGTGGAGAAAATTAGTCCATTCTATAGAGGACCGATATTTTCAATTGCCGGCATATCCAAAATAAGCGCCAAAGCAAGTTTTGTGTTTGACTCTATGGTTGGAGTATTCGCCTACAACACAACTTCAACTAACACTACAATGATACGCGAACCGAATTGGAACACCAATACTCCGGGTATTTATGAAGTAACGGTTGAACGTAAGTCGATTAAGTCCACGGCACTATTCGTGATGCCGGGCATGCGCTTTCAAACTACAGACCGCAAGGCTTTTCAAATTGCGTTGGCGGGAGTTTCGATATTTAACGATGATGATTCTCAATCGTTTCCGTTCCCGATGTGCACGTGGTTTTATCGTTTTTAAAATCAAATCCTCGAGGAATAGACCGTTTTATTCCACGAAACTCGATTTTTTGCGGACTAAATCTGTTTTTAGGAGTCGTGGCTGAAACCCTTGCCAGTAAAGGTGTTGAGCGCAATAGCAATGACGATTTTTATCTTATCGCCCGTTTGAGTGAATCCATCCGATTCATGAGTGCAGTCGTCTAATTCTTTATCCATCGCGGTTTTGATGCATTACTTTTGCTTCACTAAACGCCATGAATACACTCATTAAAAACATACTTCCTATTCTTGCCGGTGTGCTGGCGGTATTTGGAATTGTATACTCCGGATGCCACGAAAGTCGCGCGAAAAATGAAGCCGGAACTGCTGTTGAACTGCGAAAAGCGATTCAACTATACGAACAGCAAATTTTAGAAGCAGAGACAGTGCATCTGGCTAATGTTGAGCAGTACGGAAAGGAAATGGGCGTGACTACAGGATCTGATGTGATGCCAAAAATAACCGCACAGCAAGAACTTCTGAAAAAACACAAAGAAATTGTAGAGGCTCACAAACTGGAGCTACTGCAAACGGATACTACGAACGCAGATAAGAATAAAGAACTTATTAAAGCAATTGATGCAAATTATCAGGTATTGCTGAATGATCTTCCTGTAATTGAGGAATCACTTACGGGAGAGTATAAAACCAACGTTCCGAAGTAATTTGACGATATAGGAGGCGGGTATAGTTTTCATGGGTTTGTTCCTATCTCACCTCCTGAGAGCCTCGGTTCCACAACCGGGGCTCTCGCTTTTTGTACCTTTGTCAAATGTCATCCAAGAAAACCACTAAGCCTTTACTGCTATTTTACATCCTTGTGGCTTATGTTCTCATTCAGTTTTCCTGGTGGACCTATTTGCTCGTCAAGCTAAATAATGAAGTAACTACTCTTCAAACCGAACTTATTACCTGCAACACTGCATCATCCGAAGCTCGCTTGATTCAAGAAAGTGAAGTGCTCAATACAAAATTACACAAGCAATGGCTCATGATTTTTGGCGAAGGATCAGTATTCCTGCTGTTGCTTATTCTTGGTATTGCGCGCACCCGCAACGCTTTTATTAAGGAGTCAGAAATTAACAGAAAACAAAATAACTTCTTGCTGTCGGTAACGCATGAATTAAAATCACCTTTGGCATCCATTCAATTGCAATTGGAAACCATTCAGCGTCGCAGTCTTTCTGCAGATCAACAACAAGCGATTTTGTCCGATGCCTTGGACGACACCAAGCGCCTGCATACATTGGTGGAAAACATTCTGGTTACCGCGCGCATTGACAATCATTCTTATACGCTTCAGCAAGAATCATTCGATTTAAATACGGAACTAAAATCACTCGCAGATTCCTTGCAAAAAGGTTCGTGTCGAAATCATCAACTTCAAATGCACTTTGCTGCGAATTGCACAATTGATGCAGATCGTCTCGCCTTTCATTCTATTGTTACCAATCTGTTGGAGAACGCAGCCAAATATGCACCAATGAACTCGACAATCAAATTAGAGACCGCACAAACTTCGGAGCACGTTAAGATTGTTGTTGCCGATGAAGGCAAAGGAATTCCTGTCGCAGAGCGAGAAAAAATATTTGAACGATTTTATCGAATCGGTAACGAAGAAACGCGCAGCAGCAAAGGCACAGGACTTGGACTTTACATTGTGAAAGAACTTGTAGAAGCGCATGGATGGAAAATTACGGTTGGGAATGCGGCAGCACAAGGAACAACATTTACTATTACACTTCCAAAGCATATTAAATCATGAGTAAAAAAGTAGCGCTTATTATTCTGGATGGATGGGGACTTGGCAAGAATGACCACACCAATGCCATTGCGATGGCGAATACACCATTTTTCAATCAACTGCTCGAAAAACATCCGCACGCTACATTAGTAACATCAGGAGAAGATGTAGGTCTTCCTGCAGGACAAATGGGCAACTCGGAAGTAGGTCATTTAAACATTGGAGCAGGACGTGTAGTTTATCAGGATCTGGTTAAGATAAATATGGAATGTCGTGATAAAAAAATCGACAACCATCCGGTTTTGTTGGAAACGATCTCTTATGTAAAGCGAACCGGAAAATCATTGCATGTGATCGGTTTGGTTTCAGATGGCGGTGTGCATTCTTCTCAGGATCATCTGCACCATTTACTGGATGTTTTTTCAGCGCATCAACTTCCTAACGTATTTATACATGCGTTTACAGACGGTCGCGATACTGCACCAAACAGCGGGTATCAGTTTCTTGAAAAATTGATAAAGAAAACCGGCGCTACAAAAACTCATCTTGCAACCATTACAGGACGTTACTATGCCATGGACAGAGACAAGCGATGGGAACGTGTGAAGGTTGCTTACGACGCATTGGTTAATGGCTTTGGCACAAAAAGCAACGATGCACTTGCTGCTGTTAAAGCTTCGTATGATCGCGGTGTAACGGACGAATTTATTACTCCGATTATACTTACGAATCCCGAAGGTCAACCATTGGCTACTCTGCAAGAGGGCGATGCGGTTATCTGTTTCAATTTCCGAACAGACCGTTGTCGTGAAATAACCGAAGTACTCACTCAGCGTGACTTCCATGAGCAGAATATGCATACCATTCCATTGCATTATGTAACCATGACCAATTACGACAACTCCTTTAAGGACGTGAAGGTGATTTACGGAAAAGATGATCTGGAGTTGACCTTGGGAGAAGTCGTCGCGCGTTCGGGCAAATCGCAAATTCGGATAGCAGAAACAGAAAAATATCCGCACGTCACCTTCTTTTTTTCAGGTGGCAGAGAACAAACTTTTGAAGGAGAACGACGCATTTTAATTCCATCACCTAAGGTTGCAACGTACGACTTACAACCGGAAATGAGTGCGAGAGAGCTCACCGCTGCGATACTTCCTGAACTACAAAAGGCAACTACGGATTTCGTTTGTCTTAATTTTGCCAACACAGATATGGTTGGTCACACCGGAGTATTTGATGCTGTAGTAAAAGCCGTAGAAACCGTTGATAGTTGTTTGGAGGAAGTTGTGCTGTGTGGCATTCAACACGGCTATTCATTCGTCATCATCGCCGATCATGGCAATGCGGATGTAATGATCAATGAAGACGGATCGCCGCATACCGCACACACCACTAATCCTGTTCCGATTATTGTTATAGACGCCGATGTACCACGTGTGCAGCATGGGCGACTTGCAGATGTTGCGCCAACAGTATTAAAGTTATTGCAGCTTCCGCAACCTGATGTAATGAGCGGACACGCTTTAATTTAAAGGGTGCCGCTTCGCGTAGCGACACCCTTGGAGAGATGCGGTTCTTCCTCTCCGGTAACCTGTAGTTTCCAACGTTACCGGTAGCATAACGGGATATTCTCGAAAAGTTACAACTGATTAGTTGCTTTAAAAAATGAATTGCAGCTTTAGAATTTCACCTGCACTTGAATCACAAAATTTCTTGGAGGTTGAACGTCTGCAGGGCGGGAAGAATATTCACGATTGAATACATTATTACAGATGAACGCCACGCGCGCCTTGTCGTTAATGCGATAAATGAAACGTGCATCGAATACAATATCGCCTGTATTGAACTTTGCCCGATAAGCTCCAATGCCCGGCAAAGCCGAAACAAAGAACTGATCAATATTTTCCATGAAGCTATTGTATCGAACACTTGCACCCAACGAATACTTCAGGTAAGATGCTTCGGAATCGAATTTTGCCAAATGCCTGTAACGATACTTCAATATGTTTTCATCGGAAGTAGCATACAGTGTATCTACGGCAGGATCAAAACTTAACGATACCGGATTCATGTACGTGTAACCGCCTAAAACAATAATATCCACTTTACCGATTTCTCCTTGTCCCATCAAGGAGAAGTCAACACCAGTTGTTCTTGTCTTACCCACATTCACCGATTTAAAACCTAATCCAAACAACGGATCGACAAAAGGTGTTCCCCACTGCCCGAAAGAAAATTCCATCATGTTGGTGTACTCCATCCAGAATAAGGAAACATCTGCGTAACCTTTCCATTTAGATATTCGCACACCTTGCTTCACACCTACTTCTGCCGATTGTCCGTATTCCGGTTGCAATTGAAAATTCGGATAGATTTCCAGTCCGCTGGCTGAAGTTCTGATGTATTTCTCTGCTACTGAAGGGAAGCGATAACCTTGTCCGTATGACGCTCTGAAATATGTTGCCTCAGCCGCCTGATAACTCACACCAATTCTTCCAACAGGACGGAACGGCAGTGTCAATGTATCAGATCCCATAGCCAGACTAAAAGTTGACTTCGCCGTGTCTACACGGAAATATTCTCCGCGCACACCAACCGTTACGAAAAGCTTCTCAAAAAACTTATAATCTAACTGTGCATAACCCGAAACATTATTCGCATCGCGCTTGCCGTAAATCTCAGCATCAACTGTTGTGAACGTACCAACCAAACCACTAGTAATTGTTAATGCATTCTTAAACTTAAACTGATATTGATATTCACCGTACCACAATTTCGCTAATGAGCCTTGAGCTTTATCATTTTTGTTATCTGTGACAAACACACGTGTTCTTAAATTATGACGATGCCCCTTAGGTCCGTAGTATGAAACGTAGGGATCAATGTTGTATCGATGATTCTTGTAAAGTTGAATTGTAGAATCCGCGGGCGTATAGGCCAATGTATCATTATACCACAGGATAAATAATCCGCCTGTTGTTCGCATGCCGTTAACATTAACACCTGCGCTCAAACCCGGAATACGCTGAAAACGATAACGCGTATTGATATTCATGCGCTGACGCTGTTCTGTCTCCAGATAACGATATCCATCATCGTCAAATACATGGCCGCCAATCGTTAAGTCCAAATTTCCTATTTGTCTGGAATGTGCGAAGTTGATCCCATTTGATGCAGGATTGGTATTGCCCCACCAACGCAATTCCGGTCGTCGGGGATTATCATACAAACCGGAAAACATGGTAATAGTTGTTTGTGGCTTAGGTCCGGGATATGCCGTTCTGAAGTGAATTACACCGTTCAAAGCCGATGAACCAAACAGTGCCGAAGAAGCTCCTTTAAGTACCTCCACCTGTGAAACATTTTCAACAGGTAAGTAATTCCATTTCACATCGCCGGCATCACCCGAAAGCATAGGCATATCGTCAACTACCATTAGAACACGCGAACCCGCACCAAAACTATAGCCACTTCCACCACGTATGTTCGCTTGCCCATCTGTCACATTAACTCCGGGCGTTTGATCAATGATGGTTTCCATGTTTGTGGTATTCTTGTTTTCAATCAAACGTGGCTTTATCACTTCCATAGAAACAGGCACCTCACCTATTTTTTGCTCATATCGACCGGCCGAAACTACCACAGTTCCCAACTCGCGTGAAGAAGAGGATAACACAACTTGCACCGGTGCAACACCGCCCTTTTTAACACTAACGACTACGGTTTTAGAAATGTAACCCGTGTATGAAACATTCAGTGTTACATCTGCGCTATCACTATAGGTTGTACCGTTAATAGTAAGAGGGAAAGAAACCTTGCACACAAAATTTCCTGTAACATCAGTAACAGCGCCCACGCCAGCATTAGTACTAACTACAACGCCAATCAGCGGTTCTGCGGTAGCACTATCCTTCACATTTCCGCGTACAAATGCTTGTTGACCCCATAACTGCAATCCACAAATCATAAACCCTAAAAACCCTAAAACAATTCGAATCGAAAATTGCATAACGTCTAAATTTGAGCCGGTATTGATGTTATTTTTTTGTTTTGAATTTGCAATGTAATTGAAAAGGATTGTACGTACAATATGAGTTCCGACGAAACCCTGTATAAAATCGCTGTAACCCGAATTCCGTCCATCGGACCAATTCTTACGAAGAAACTAATTGCCCACATTGGCAGTCCTGAAGCGGTTTTTTCGGAAAAGGTTCGTAATCTTCAAAAGATTCCCGGAATAGGGAAAATGATCAGCAGTAAAATGAACCGTGATCACGCTTTGGCGCTAGCTGAAAAAGAAATTGCATTTATGGAAAAACACCATGTGCATGCTCATTTTTTCAGCGACCCCGATTTTCCCGCACTACTAAAACAATGTTACGATAGTCCTGCCTTAATCTATTCCCAAGGACATTGTCGCATGGACGATCGAAAATTAATTGCTGTAATCGGTACGAGGAAAATTACAGATTACGGAAAAAAATTACTGCGTCGTTTTATTGAAGATATTGAAAGCCTTAACGTAATTATTGTTAGCGGACTTGCGCATGGCGTAGATGCAGAAGCACATGAACTTGCGCTGGAATTTAACTTGCCCACGATTGGAGTTCTTGGTCATGGTTTGGATACAATGTATCCTGCTGCACATCGAAATCTGGCAAAAAAGATGACGGCCGCAGGTGCGCTATTTACAGAATATCCAAGCGGAACACGAGCAGACAAAGAACACTTTCCAATGCGTAACAGAATCGTAGCAGGAATGTGTCATGCCGTTTTAGTTGTGGAGTCCGGCATTAGCGGAGGGTCGATGATTACAGCTGAATATGCTTCGAATTACAACCGTGATGTATTCACATTTCCGGGTGCTGTAGGGAGTAAATATTCTTCCGGATGTAATCACTTGATCAAAACACATAAAGCAGCGCTAATTGAATCTGCTGCTGATCTATTACAAGCCATGGACTGGAGTTCAACGGAGACGTCGGCAAAAAAAGTTAGTCAGCTTCAAGCGGTACATACAGAGGATGAACTGACCATACTCCATTTGTTACGTGACAATGCTAACGTGCACATCGACGAACTTTGCCACAGTTTAGGATGGACTCTCGGAAAAATTTCGACCGTACTTTTGCAATTGGAAATACAAGGTGCCGTGAAATCCCTACCCGGTAAAATGTATCGCAGCAATTAGTGAACTGAAATGCAGGACGCTGCCTCCTTGGCGCGATCTACGACTTGTGTTACATCAGTATCATCTTTTGACCAAGCCAGTGCCACAGCCATTCTGCGATACGGTCGAGTGGTAGGTTTGCCGAACACTTTAACGTCCACTTGATTTTTCTCCAATGCCTTGTCTACGCCTTGAATTTTTGGAGTTCCTTCTGCCGAAGCTAAAACAACCGCGCTCGCAGCAGTGTGTTGTAATTTCAAATCGGGAATAGGCAAGCCTAATATTGCGCGCAGATGTAATTCGAATTCGTTCAAAGGCAATGCCGGCGCAAGTGTCACCATTCCTGTATCATGCGGTCGAGGTGAAAGTTCTGAAAAATAAACACCCTTCTTTGTCAGGAAAAACTCCACACCCCAAATACCCTGTCCGCCCAACGCTTTGGTTACTTGCTCAGCCATACGTTGTGCTTCAAGAATGTCCTCCTCTTTCATCGGATGCGGCATCCAGCTTTCCTGGTAATCACCTCGCTCCTGACGATGACCAATTGGCGGACAAAACAACGTCTCTCCGTTCTTTTGAGTAATCGTCAATAATGTAATTTCTGAATCGAATGGAATAAATTCTTCAATAATTACTTCCATCACATCGCCACGAGAATCTTCAATAGCATATTTCCAAGCTTTCTCAATTTCACTTTCGGAGCGAACAACTGATTGTCCTTTACCCGATGATGACATCAGAGGTTTCACCACGCAAGGAATTCCAATCCGATGCACAGCATTTGAAAAAGTTTCTAATGTAGTTGCATATTCGAATTTTGCAGTCCGTAACTGTAACTCTTTTGCGGCAAGGTCACGGATCGCTTTTCTGTTCATGGTAAAATTTGCGGCCTTCGCACTGGGAACAACCGTTATTCCTTGCGATTCATAACCATAAAATCGTTCTGTTCTTATGGCTTCAATTTCCGGAACAATAAAATCGGGATTGTGTTTTGCTACAATTGCATCCAATGCATCACCGTCCAGCATATTTATAACTTCCCGGGTATCTGCTACTTGTTGCGCGGGAGCGTTGTCATAGGAATCAACAGCAATTACGTAATGTCCTAATCGTTTCGCAGCGATAACAAACTCTTTTCCTAATTCCCCCGAACCGAGGAGCATAATTTTCTTGTGCATGAAATTTGAATTTGCCTCGAATTTAGTTGTTTACCCGTTAAGCAATACAATAAATATTGCAGGACAATGAGTACGTTTATACCTAAATTTGTCAATCTAATTATTCAAATTATACAACGATTTATGTACGGTAATTTCCGCGAATATCTCCAACGTGAACTTCAGTCTATTGAAGAAGCCGGTTTGTTCAAAAGAGAACGTGTCATTACAACAGCTCAGGACGCTGTAGTGAAAGTAAACGGCAAAGATGTAATTATCTTTTGTGCGAATAATTATTTAGGCTTGTCTTCTCATCCGAAAGTAATTGAAGCAGCTCATGCAACATTAGATCGACATGGATATGGCATGTCTTCTGTTCGTTTTATTTGCGGAACACAAGACATTCATAAAACACTTGAACAAAAAATTGCAACCTTTCACGGCACAGAAGACACCATACTTTATGCCGCGTGTTTTGATGCCAACGGCGGCGTATTTGAGCCACTTTTCGGTGAAGAAGATGCGATCATTTCAGATGAGCTGAATCACGCTTCAATTATTGATGGTGTTCGCCTATGTAAAGCCAAACGTTTCCGCTATAAGAACTGTGATATGGCTGACCTGGAAGCGCAGTTGAAAGCGGCTGAAGGATCGCGATTTAAGATAATTGTAACGGATGGAGTGTTCTCCATGGATGGTTTCGTAGCTCCAATTGACAAAATTTGTGATCTGGCAGATAAGTACAACTCCCTGGTGATGGTTGATGAATCTCACGCTACAGGATTTATCGGAAAAACTGGAAGAGGCAGCGTTGAAGCAGCTAATGCTATGGGTCGGGTTGACATCATTACCGGTACATTAGGAAAAGCGCTCGGTGGCGCGATGGGCGGGTTCACAACCGGCAAAAAGGAAATTATAGAAATGCTGCGTCAGCGTTCACGTCCTTATTTGTTCTCCAACAGTTTAGCTCCTGCTATTGTTGGTGCTTCGATTGCGGTGTTTGACATGTTAAGTGAAACCACTGCATTGCGCGATAAATTGGAGAATAATGTCAAGTATTTCAAAGCCGGCATGGATCGAATTGGATTGGAATACAAGAAAGGTGAATCCGCAATTGTTCCTGTAATGCTGTACGATGCAAAGTTGGCACAAGAGTTTGCTGCACGTTTATTAGATGAAGGTATCTACGTAATCGGTTTCTTCTACCCTGTTGTACCAAAAGGGCAAGCACGAATTCGTGTGCAGTTGAGCGCTGCTCACGAGCAAGACCATTTGGATAAAGCAATCAGTGCATTCGAAAAAATCGGTAAACAACTGGGCGTTATCCAATAACAGCATATTCTTTTCAAGAGGAAGAGCCGCGTTTCATTATATTTGAATATGCGGCTCTTCGCGTTTTGGCTCGTCATCTGTACCGTTTTCTCTGCGTCACTTCACGCGCAGAACACCGAGCGATTACGTAAGGCTGTAGCCAAACTCCCGCACACCGCTCAAGACACAACACGAGTTCGCACACTTAACACCATCGCCTGGGATACAGCTTACACCAATCTTGATGCGGCAATCCGATATGGAGAACAATCGCTTCAGCTTGCAGAACAACTGGAGGATAACATCGGAATAGTACTTGCCTGCAATACACTAGGAACCATTTACAGCGACAAGGGGATGTTTGCCAAAGCACTAGAGTATCACCTCAGGGGGCTGCAATTGGCGGAACAAAAGAATTTCAAAATTTATATCGGATCCGCATATGTAAATCTTTCCACAGTTTATAATGGTTTGGGCGAAGATCAAAAATCCCTGGATGCGTTAAAGAAAGCCATCAGCATCATGGAGGAAACGGGGAACAAAAAAGGTGCATGTGCCGCCTGGTGCAACTTAGCTTCATCCTACTACTTGATAGACAGTTTGCCACAAGCACTTAGCGCTTTTCAGAAAGGCTTAGAGTTTGCACAGGAACTTAAACAAACTTCATACAAAGCTCATGCACTTAGTGGACTCGGACAGGTTCACGTAGAATTGGGACACTTCCAAATGGCAGACTCATTACTTACTCTTGCGTATCATTTATCTGCGCAAGAGAATGATGAATACGAGCTCGCCAAAATCACATCTGCTTTTTCGATAGTTAAACGCGAGCAACAACAATTTGACAGCGCTTCCTATTACGCACGCATGTCTTTGGACATTGCACTTCGACTTGGTCTTCGGGACGAGCAACGAAATTCGTACATGGAGATGGCTGAGTTGTACAAGCAGTGGGGAAAGTACGACAGCGCGGTTATCTTCAAAAGAAGATACCTACAACTCAAAGACAGTTTAATTAATGAAACTGTTGTACAAGACCAGCAGAACTTAGAGCAGAAATACGAGAATGAAAAACGTTTAGCACAAATCAGGCTATTGCAAGAAGAACAAGGTCTGCAGCGTTGGTACATTATCGGATTAATTGCCGGGCTCGTATTTTTAATACTCTTCATCATCATGCTTTATAAGCGGCATCAGTTTCGTGTGCAAGTCAATCAGGAGCTCGCTCATCAAAACGCTATTATCGAAGAAAAAAACAGGAGTATTACAGACAGTATTAACTACGCTGCACGTATTCAATCTGCTGTTTCTCCGGATATTGAAATCCTTCGAAAATCGACAGCAGATGCTTTTGCATTACTCTTGCCACGAGATATTGTCAGCGGTGATTTTTGGTGGACAACTGAACTTCAAAACAAATTGATCTTCTGCGCTGCAGACTGCACAGGTCATGGTGTCCCGGGTGGTTTGATGAGTGTATTAGGATCGTCTTTGCTTTCAGAAATTGTAATCGAAAAGAACATCACCCAAGCCAACCTAATTCTTGAATCACTAAGAACTGATATCATCACAGCATTACGTCAAAGTACAGAAAGCAATGTGCTCAATGTTAAAGATGGTATGGACATCGCGCTATGCGTAATAGATCGCACAACATTAATGCTTCAGTTTTCATGTGCTTATAATCCTGTTTGGGTGATTCGTAATGGCGAGTTGATTTCATTTCCGGTTGACAAATTTCCTGTAGGCATTCATCATAGCGAGAATCAACCGTTTACACTTCAGCAATTCCAACTTCAATCGGGAGATATGTTATACCTGCATAGTGACGGATTTCCGGATCAGTTTGGAGGGCCGTCGGGGAAGAAATATAAATCGAAACAACTGCAGCAACTCCTAATTGAAGTGAGTGTTTTGTCATGTGAGCAGCAGGAGATCAGATTGCGCGAAGCGCTGAACACCTGGCGCGGCAACCTCGAGCAGGTGGATGATGTATTAATTATGGGTGTCAAAATATGAGGATTCGAATCATCATATCATTCTTGTTTTGGTCGGGTTGTTTGTTCAGCCAGGATCAAAAGCTTATGGACAGCCTGCTGCAATTAATTAAAACATTACCTGATAGTTCCGGGCAAAAAGCGAAAGCATATAATGATATGGCATGGGAAGTGGGTTATATCAATTTAGATTCATCCATTCACTATGCGGAGAAGGGCAAAGAGCTTGCTGTTAAATACGTTCATGGGCGCCATCATGCGCAATCGTGGAATGTACTTGGCACCATCTATAATGATAAGGGTGATTACAATAAGGCAATAACTTGCCATCTGAAGGCAATAGAACTGCGTGAACAGTTAGGTATCGAAACTGATCTGGCGAATTCCTACCACAACATGGCGTTGGTATATTCTAATATGGATAGTCTGAGCACCGCACTTATGTGGCAACGAAAAACTTATGCTATATACCGTAAGCATGAAAAATACTACACTCTAGCCATGACCTGTAATAATCTCGGAGCTACGTTCAGCGGTATGAAGATGTATGACAGTGCTATAGTTTATTACCAACAAGGTATCACATACAGCATTCAGGCTTCCAGAAATTTAACATTAGCAATGAACCATACCGGATTGGGATTTTGCTTTGCTACTCAGAAAAATGTCAGTAAAGCCAACTACCATGCACAAGAAGGTCTTCGTATTGTCCGCGAAATGCAAAGTCCATATGAACTCATGGGTGCATTCGAAACCACAGCACTAACCTATGAATTACTTACCGAATACGACAGATCGTTGATGTACTTGGATTCCGCAATGATATTAGCAGAACAGCTTGGTGTGTTATCATCCGTGATGAAGAACAGG
>CALJIF010000027.1 GCA_937974275.1 uncultured Flavobacteriales bacterium | reverse complement strand
TTGCCTTAGCAGCTGAAGGAATTGATATTTGTGAAAGCATGTTTGATGGCGACCCGGCCGATCCTGCTATGAATAGTAAAATAGATTATTCGAAAACATTTTGCTTTACCAATTTCACGTTGAAGACAAATCCTCGTGAATACGAATTCTCTGACATTGACACATACTTCACACGTGGTATGAAAGGTGTAAACGAAAAAAACGATTATTTCTCGTTATTCGATTTTTCTGCCAAGTGGGATCCTATTCCGACGATGTTATGTCAAAACCACAGCAACCTGATTAAAGGTTTTTGGGGACAAACAACAGGATTCGACAAATCGAAAATAAAACCCGGCGTGCTCATTATGGGTGAAAACAAAGCCATCAACGAAGCCCGCTACATTCATGGTGATGCAGGCAAAGGTTTGTGGACATTTTATGGCGGACACGATCCGGAAGATTATCAGCACCGCGTGGAAGAACCTCCAACTGATTTGTCTTTGTTTCCAAACTCGGCCGGTTATCGTTTAATTCTGAATAATGTTCTATTTCCTGCAGCGAAGAAGAAACATCAGAAGACTTAAGTTGCACTACCGTTTCAACAACTTAAAGCCAATCTCTCTGCCTTGTCCTTTAAACATGGCGAGATTAATCCAGAAGAACGCAAACTGTTCCATCAGTGCGAACTTATCATTACCGCCAATATCATAACAAGTTGCAAATCCTGCATCCAGTGCTAATTGTTGCGCGATAGCTTTACCCCGGTCAGAATCGCCCGCAACAAACAAATCGATAGCCGTATCACCGTATGTCGGATTTTGCATGTTGTTAAACCCTGTAGTGTTGAAGCATTTCACGACATCACGTGTCGCGGTATTTGCCAATATGGCGTCGCTTACATTCGTAAATCCTTGAGGCCCGCGTCCCATCACGATGTTCGCTGCATCAATAATTACTTTGCCGGTTGTATCACCAAGTGATTGCGCCACTTCAACTGCCATCATCGCCGGTGTTGCCATTAAAATAACATCAGCATGTTGTACAGCGTCCATAATGCTCATCAGCGTTGTATTCGGATTCTGCAGTAACTCTTTCCCTTTAAACGACTGTTGATCACGCACACCTAAAACAATCTCGTGCCCTTTATGCGCCCATTTCGTGGCTAATGCACCACCTACGTTTCCTGTTCCAATAATTGCGATTTTCATAATCAAGCGCAAGATGAGTAGAACTTAATTCTTACACAAGTTACTTTCCTAAATGTATTTTACTTTCCTTTGAGAAAGTATTAGAGCAATGCCGGAATTCATTTACAATAACAAGGTATATTATCATCCTGCAGAATTTGCAATTGATCGCATTGGCGGAACATGGAAAATGGCCATTCTGTGGCGACTACAGGAAACCACATTAAGGTATTCTGAACTTAAAAAATCTATTCCCCGGATAACGGACAAAATGTTAGCGTCTCAATTACGAGAGTTGGAAGCTGATGGTTTTGTGAAACGTAAAATTTTTCCGACTGTTCCGCCTAAAGTTGAATACACCATTACCCGCCGCGGTATTAAGGCAATTAAAATAATTAGCGAAATTCGAACCTACGGCCAATCTCTTATGAAAGACATGAAAGTCGTACATAAAAAATCTACTAAGTAATCATGAGCAGCGAACATCATTTCTCCTTCGAAGAATTACAAGTTTTAAAAAGTGCAGAATCGAAAAAATTGAAGGACGTTTATTACCATTATTGGCAAAACAAAACAGTTGCCGGCGATTACTTCGAATTTGTTGATCGTATTGAATTGCATTTCGAAGATGGTATTCGAATGGTGCTATTCGCTTCCGAAGATGTAGAAGGTGCCATGCATGTTGATTTTGATTTTGATGCCGAAAAAAGGAAGTTGCTTTTACTCCACGAATTCGGAGGAAAAATTGATCAACGCACAGAACACATGAATTATAACGGTTTGTGGGAACCTGCCATTGGTAAAGTAACGACGTCCGTTGGATTGGTGAAAGAAAAAAACAATCAGTATCGCAACGATGCCATTCTGTTCAAATTTGAAAATGAAGAACTGGAAGTAAGAACCAATGTGGAAGGATTATTGGTAGAACCATTTGAAAATATCGATTAGTATGATTCGATTCTTGTTGATCACATGCGCGCTGCTCACTGTATTCCCGCATTACAGTGTTGCTCAGAACGGTAATGTGGCGATCATTCCGCAGCCCAACTTGATGGTAGTACAGCAAACTACATTTGAACTTTCAGCTGCTACCGTTATTGTTTACGACAAAAAAACTTCAAAGAAGGATATTGCGTACTTGCAAAAACAGATACAACGCGAAACGGGTCTCACACTTAAAGCAACCAAAAAAAGGAAAGCAGAAAATGTAATTCGTTTCGTTACCGATTACAGTGTTACCATTCCCGATAACGGCTATCAATTATTTGTTCGTAGCAACGAGATTGAAATCAGAGGGAATTTTGCCGGGCATTTTTACGCCATTCAATCCCTGTTACAATTAATTCGAAAGGAGAATTCAAAAATCCTTATTCCGGTTACGAATATCATGGATCACCCGCGCTTCCCATGGCGGGGCATGCATCTCGACGTTGTTCGACATTTTTTCGGGAAACAAGACGTGAAAAACTATTTGTCGTGGATGGCTCGCTATAAGATGAATGTATTTCATTGGCACCTCACCGATGATCAAGGTTGGAGAATTGAAATTAAAAAGTGGCCGCGACTCACTTCTGTTGGCGCTTATAGAAACGGCACACTGAAAGGACATTACACGGAATCGCCTGATGTATATGACACCACACGTTACGGTGGTTTTTACACCCAAAATGATATTCGCGAAATTGTGCGTTATGCCGATTCATTGCACATCACTATTGTTCCCGAGATTGAAATGCCGGGACACGTTTCAGCCCTGTTGGCTGCTTATCCCGAATTGGCATGCACACCGGGACCTTTTGAAGTACAGCGCACCTGGGGAGTTTTTGATGATGTGTTGTGTCCTTCAGAAAAGACGTTTTCATTTTTACAAGATGTATTGGATGAAGTGTGCAAGTTGTTCCCGGGAAAATACATTCACATTGGCGGTGATGAAGCTCCCAAAGTACGTTGGAAAAATTCTACGTATTGTCAATCGCTGATCAAACAACATCAACTTAAGGATGAAAACGGTTTGCAAAGTTGGTTCGTGCAACGCATTGTCAATTATTTACAAACCAAAGGAAAACGCGCCATTGGTTGGGATGAAATTCTGGATGGTGGTTTAGCTAAAGGTGCAGCTGTAATGTCGTGGCGCGGAGAACAAGGCGGGCTCGACGCGGCACTTGCAGGACACTATGCGGTGATGACGCCCGGCAGTCATTGCTACTTTGATCATTATCAATCTGCCTACCCGACAGAACCTTTAGCATTCGGAGGATACACGACAGTTGAAAAAGTGTACAGTTATGAACCCGTTCCTAAAATTTTACCGAAAGAAAAACACGAATATATTTTGGGAACACAAGGCAATGTGTGGACGGAATACATCCCCGACTTTTCTCAGGTACAATACATGATTTTCCCGCGAATGCTGGCGTTGGCAGAAGTGGGTTGGACACAACCCGGAAATAAAAACTGGACAACGTTTAAAGAAAAACTTCCGATTCATTTTAGTTGGATGGAGCGTGAAGGCATTCGCTATTCCCGTGCAGTATATGATTTGAAATTTATTCCCAAACCAAATCCTAACGGACCGGGAATTTTGTTGCACATAGAAACACCCGATGGTTTACAAGCGCAATACCGCATTGGTAAAGACCAAACCGTGCGCACTTATATTGAGCCGATTCCACTTCAAGAATCTACAATCGTTTATGCGGTTTCTGCAAAAGATGAACTGCCCGTGGGTGCGTACAACACGTATAATTATTGGCACCATCTCGGTAGCGGCAATGCTGTGACATTAACGAAACCTCCGCATCAGCAGTATTCCAACGGAGGTGCGTTTACATTAACAGATGGCATTACAGGGAATTTGCCCTGGAAAGGATCCGAGTGGTTAGGATTTTTAGGTGAAGACCTTACTGCGATTTATGATTTTCAAAAACCAACAGCTATCGGTTCTATTCGTGTTGTTTCGCTGGCCGATGAAGGCTCATGGATTCACGGACATCGACCGGTACAAGTATTCGCATCGGAAGATGGTATAACATATAAAGCGATTCGTGTTAAAAAAGTAAACAGCGGATTTGCACAAACGCCTCCATTGCAGGAAGCATTTTACCAATGTCAAGCCACAACACGCTATTTAAAAGTTGTAGTGCCCAATTCAGGAATCATACCCGATGGAAAACCCGGAGCAGGACACCGCGCGTGGTTGTTTGTATCGGAAATTATAATTGAATAATTAATCGTCGGACAACATCACTTCCCAGTAATCACCGGAATAGTCAACCAGGATCTCGGAACCGGGACCAATGTTTTTTGTAGCAATGATGTACGGTTTCTTCTTGATCACTTTGTATTCGGCATTGTTCTTCAAGCCGCTTACATTTTTTCCGGGACCATTCGCATCATTCGCGTAACGTGCCAACGCGTCCAAGGTATATTGTGCATCTACACAATTCGCGTCGGTAATGTGAAACACGTAGCGTGCTTCCTTCAAATCATTCTTATAGCGCTTCATGATTTGCGCCCAAGTCATCTTCTCACCCTGATACTCCACAATAACATCACCTTTACGAATACGCGATGTAGTGAATAAGCCTTTTCCGGCGCCTTTAATTCGGGACTTTTTAACGATGAGCATAAGGTTGATTAGATTAGAATAGGCGGCAAAAATACGCGCTTAGACTATGCGGGGAACGGTAATGTAAAACTTTTTTAACCGAAGCGAATTAGCAGCACAGAATGCATTATTTTTAAAACATCATGATTCTCGAAATAGCAGCATTTTCAGCAGGCGCAGCAATCAGAGCAGCACAACTCGGAGCGCATCGTATAGAGTTGTGCTATGGTTATTCGAACGGCGGTCTTACACCAACCACTGCTGCATTGCGCACTGTAAAAGAATCCGTCGATATTCCCGTGTTCGTTATGATTCGCTGTCGTGAAGGGAATTTCACCTATACACAGGATGAAATTCAACTTATGCAACATGAAATTACAGCGCTGAAAGATGCCGGTGCAGACGGATTCGTGATTGGAGCCTTGAATAAAAACTCCACTATTGATGAACAGGCGGTGCAACATTTGTTGGAGTGTACTAAGGGTTTGCCCGTGACTTTTCACCGTGCATTTGATGCTGTGCCTCACCATGAAGAAGCGTTGGAAGTATTGATTCGATTAGGTGTGCAGCGTGTATTGACTTCAGGAGGCGAATCGAATGTGGATAAAGGAATTTCCAATTTGAAAAAGTGGAACGAATTGTATTTCAACAAAATCATCCTACTTCCCGGTGGCGGTGTGACCTCAAAAAACATTTCCCTTCTTAAAGAAAATGCAGGTTGTAAAGAATTTCATTCATCTGCAAAAGGAGCAACAGTTGCAACTGCTTTTGGGAGTAATATTGAACCCGATCCTGAAGAATTGAAATTATTACTTCACGCCATTCGTTAAATCCATTTATGCGAACTCTTCTTATCATAGTATTACTGCTCTTGTTTCCGATAATTACCGAAGCGCGATCGGAAATGGTATTAACTAACGCATGGCAATTCAGAGAGCTGAATAAAAACAACTTTTATCCGGCAACAGTTCCCGGGTCGGTATTCATGGATTTATTTCAAAATAAATTAATCGAGAATCCGGTTGAAGGTGTGCGTGAAAATGAGTTGCAATGGATCAACGAAAAAAACTGGGAATACCGCACCACGTTTTCCTGTAGCAACAAGCAACTGCGTGAAAAATTTCAGGAGTTGGTATTTGAAGGATTAGACACGTATGCGGAAGTTTATCTGAACGACAAGTTGATTCTTACTGCAGAGAACATGTTTCTGCCGTATCGTGTATCGGTGAAAGGAATTTTAAAAAAGAAAAACGAGCTCCGTATTGTCTTCTCTTCCGCCACTCAAAAAGCAAACGAACGGGCACAACAAGTAGCTTTCAAAAATCCCGGAGGTAACAGAGCCTTCGTGCGCAAAGCTCAATATCAATTCGGTTGGGATTTTGCACCTGCCTACACAGGCGTTGCTATCTGGAAACCTGTGCGCCTTAATTGTTTCAGTGAATTTGATATCCGCGACTGGACAATCGTATGCACAGGAGTAGATAATGGTGTAGCAAAAATGTTGATGACAGGAGAAGTATTTCTTCCCGGAAACGGAACTATTGCATTAGCGATTACCAGAGAAAATAAATCAGCCGGAACGTTGGCAGTAGCAAATAATGCGGCAGAACCTCGTGTTGTCGGATTTATGCAAGAACTGGAAATTCCTGATGCAAGTTATTGGTGGAGCAATAGACGCGGACAACAAAAACTATATGTATTTGATTGCATTGCATCGGGTAAGAAAGAACAAGTGCAGTTGCAACGATTATGCGGGGTGCGAACCATTCAATTGGGAACTCAAAAAGACAATATCGGTGCACGATTTTATTTTCGTTTAAATGACGCTCCGGTATTTATTAAAGGTGCCAACTGGAGTCCGTTATCCATGTTTCCCGGCACACTCACCAAAACCGATTATCGTAAAGTGCTTATTCCTATTCGTGATGCCGGAGTAAATATGCTGCGCGTTTGGGGCGGAGGCATCTATGAACACGATGCATTTTATGAATTGTGCGATTCACTTGGAATTCTTGTTTGGCAAGATGCCATGTTCGCAGGTGCAACTGTTCCGTCTGATTACGCTTTAATTCAAAATATTAAAAATGAAATAACCGTTCAAGCAGCACGTTTGCGCAAATACACGTGCATGGCCCTGTGGTGCGGGAACAATGAAATTTCCGAAGCATGGTACAATTGGGGCTGGCAAAAAGAATATCAACTTTCATCGGATGATTCTTCCTTGTTGTGGCGCAATCAGCAGTACGTTTTTGAAGATGTGATTCCAACCATACTGAAAGGCATGAACACCACTGTTTCGTATTGGCCGAGTTCTCCTTCAACAGGCTGGGGACGTCCGGAAGCGTACAAGTCGGGAGATGTGCACTACTGGGGCGTTTGGTGGGGCGAACGAGACTTCACTTCCTTCTTCGAATTCACCGGACGTTTCGTAAGTGAATACGGATTTCAGTCCATGCCCAATCCTGCTGCAATTGCACAATTCGGGCCGCTCTCCGACTCTGCAGCGTATCAAGCGCATCAAAAACACCAACAGGGTTATCGTTACATGAATCGTTTTGCGGAACAACAGTATCCGAAAGCCAACAGTCCGGAATCGTATCATTATGTTACACAACTGGTACAACGCGACGCGCTGCAAACTGCTATCTACGCGCATCGTACTGCACAACCGCGTTGCATGGGAACTATGTTGTGGCAATGGACCGATTGTTGGCCGGGCGTTTCCTGGTCAATTGTAGACTACAATCGCCAACCCAAAGTTGCAGCGTATCAATTGAAAAAATGGTATGCACCGCTTACAATCGCGCATCGTCTTACGAATGATTCGTTGTTCGTGTATCTCATTAACGATGATACCACAAGTTACAAAGGCATGATGACGATGCAATACAAAACCTTCAGTGGTGAAGTGATCAGAAGTTCTGCAGGAGTAATTGATTCTAAACGCGGCAGCATCAATCCGGTGTTGAGTGTTAGCCGTAAAATGTTCAGCGATACATTGGCGCCTGAAAACGGTTACATCAAACTTACATACAGCGGCAGCAAACAACCGATTGTATCGTATGTTAATCTGAGCAAAACCATGAACGTCGGGAATGCAGATGTACTGCCTTATAATATTTTGGGTCTTACTGCGGGAGAAAAAGCAGGGACCTACATTTTGTCGGTTGAAGCAACCACGTACGTGCGAGATTTTGTGGTAACAAGCACCAATGCACAAACTACTTTCGACCAAAACGTATTAACCGGAGAACGCGGTGAACAATGGAAAATCACGATTCAATCTCCATTATCATTAATAGAACTTCAGGAAAGTTTAAAATTCTTTAGCGTGAATCAGTTGAATTAAACCGACGACGTTGCACCAATATAGCGGACGCAAATAATACGAATCCTGCTGCACCAATCCACCAAAGCCAATTTCCGGCATCATCGTCAGTTGTTTCGAAACCACCTTTGTGCTTTTTCTTCTTCCACTGTTGCGCAACACTCATGCGACCTGTTGAATCGATGGCTAATACTTCTAACACAAAATCGCTACTGGAAGTGTAATAGCTCAACGTAGGACCAACCAACGTATCTCCAATTTTTTCCGCACGAACTTCACGCATCACAGGACGACCTCTTCCTCCCGGCAAGACATAAGCTGAATCCTGCTTCACCACAGTCCAATGGTCTTCGCGATCCAAACGAGTCACAATTCTCCACGAAGGGAACGCGTTGACGTTTTTGAAAAACATGTATGACGTAGGACGGGCACGCTGTCCGACAACATCAGCCTGAACATGTAACACCGAAAAAAGAAATGCAAGAAGTACAATTACTCGTATCATGGGGATTCGTTTGATTCGGCAAGTTACAAAATTATCGACGCACTTTCTTCGTGAGCCAGGTTCCGGCATCGATATACCAAATCAACTTAGCAGAGATATTATTGTTCTGAGGTTCGCCAAAAACATAATTTAAATTATTGACATAGGATCCTGCCAAATCATTTAACGATGAGATGATGGAATTCTTCCACATGATCGTCAATTCACTTCCGGGCGAAAACTGCCACACATAAATCATATCAATATTAAACGCATTAAAATTCACGTTAGCATCAATATTCAAATCTCTGTCCTCTACCCGACCGCGTTCACTCAGCACATAGTACTTACTGTAATTCGCTTCCGACCAGTAGTGCCGCACGCGCAACATCAAGCTCATGCGATTGGTGAAAATATAATTGGTAGTTAACGTCGAAGTTACCGTATTCAAATCACGAACACCCATGATAATGTCATCACCAATGCGCGTTACAAATCCTACGTTATCGGTTTTCTTTTCGTTCTCCCAACGATACACCAAAAACAACTTATCATTAACACGCCAACGCGGAGAAATAGCATATCTGAAAATGGTTCGATCGCGCTCCATGTATATTCGATACGTCGTTGAAACGTCCAATGCGAAAGGCTTTCGGTAATCGGAAGAAATAAATCCTCCGCCTTCGTAATTCTTCGGATAAATCAAATACCTGCCCGGCGTACGCGTTTCGAAAAAATCGTAACTGATAAATGGATTGGTGTAAAAATTCAGTCCAACCGTCAAAAAATTTCGGAATGTACCGATGCTTCTTCCGCTCACAGAAAAAAACGTATTGGTATTCGGCTGACACATGAAACCTTGATTGATCGTAACATCATTGAACAAACTCACAAAACGTTTGAAGGGTTTATAAATGTTGTAGGCATTGCGCAAACTGAAATTGTAATAATTCGTACGCTCGATAAAACCCATGTCGGTTGGATCAAACGTGTTGCTCACCAACGTGTGCGTTAAATCAACCAAATAATTTCCACTCACTTTTCCGCCTTTCACCTGATAACGGTATCCGTTCTTTGTGGCATCCGGATTCATCACTGCACTCCAATCGCCGTGACCTTCTACCGCCCAGCGATTTTTATTATTCGCAGCACGAAAGTTGATGGAAGACACATTAGCATCACGCGCAGTACCGTTACGCACCACGTTAGTATTCACCAATCCGATGTAGGAATTCTTTTTTAAAATTTGATCGACAACCAACACGTTGTAATTCACCAACGGCTCCGTTTGCACTTGCCGCGCTTCACCGGTATTAAAATTCTCAATGGTAGCAAAAGCCGGAGCCGTGATGGAATTTAAAAATCCTACTCCGAGATTGGACGGCGTACGTCCCGTTATTTTCACGGAATTAATCACACGAGCGGTAAGCGGATTCATGACAACAACTTCACCGCTATCAAGACCTGCGTATGCACTGCTATAGCCGGAAGGCCGCGCACCGATGCGTCGCGAATAAAACAAATCATACTTGTTAAACAATTCCGTTCCTTCCGTAAAAAAGTAACGACGCTCATCAAACTTAATTTCAAACGGAGAAAGATTGAGTACGAGGTTATCGCTAATGGCCTGACCGAAATCGGGAATCAAGGTCATGTCCAACGTAAAACTTTCATTCAACCCGTACTTAATATCCATTCCTCCATTCGCCGTGTACGCATTGGAACCGTCGTAGTTTTCTGCATAGCCCGAAACGTAAGGCAATAAGGCCAAACGTATCGGCGATTGAATAGCAGCAATACCTGAAAGATCACCGGCCTGATTCACAATTCCCGAAACCGCAGGATCCACGGTATTCCACCAACTCGTTTCCCGATAACGACGTGTATTACGCATGAGATTTACGCCCCATAACATTTCGTGTTCGGCAGGAAAGCGTAACGTTTGATAAGGAATTTTCATCTCCACCGTCCAACCCAAACTATCAATACTCGTTTCACTCATCCATAACGCATTCAAACTCGCATCGGTTTTGTCGAAATTATATCGGGCATCGGTTTGCACACCTGCCGCGGTTACCACAAACCAAAAGGCATTGCGACGATCGTGATAGGTATCGAATAATATTCCGAATGCATCCGTGTTGTTCGTGTATTCATCCCGCGGTCCTAACTGATGGAGAATACTATCCGGTGCCGAATCAAACATGCGGGCAAAAACATAAATCGCTTCATCATCATAAGCAATGCGGACTTCGGTTTGCTGTCGCGCCGGATTACCGGGATTGGGTTGAATTTGCGTAAAACCACTCATGGGCTGTACGTACTGCCAGCATTCATCGGTTCCTTTCCCATCGATGGTTGGAGGACTTACCAAACGACACGCTTCCGCCTGCTTCACTGTTTGAGCGTGAAGCATCGGAGTTAGTATCAGCAATAGTATGAATAGATACGTGCGCATCGGAGCCGCGCAAAAGTAACAATTACAGAATGGAAACAGGTGAGGAAATCGCGCGCTGTGTCCGTGGTTTACGATTCTGTTTCGTTCGTGTCCTCATCGGCAACATCCAGAATTTTGGACGAATCGGATGCCGGCAATTCCTGCACCTGACGAAGTTTGCGTTCAATGCTTCGGGTACGCACACCGGTATTATCCAGCTCTTTGGTGGCAGCAACTAACTTATCGCGTGTTTTCTCGATGATGCTTCCAAACTTACCGAATTCCGTTTTCACCGCACCCAACAAATCCCACACTTCACTGCTACGCTTTTCAATGGCCAACGTCCTAAAGCCCATTTGCAAGCTGTTTAACAAGGCGCTGAGCGTTGTCGGACCTGTAATGGTAATCTTATATTCTTTCTGCAATTGTTCAAACAATCCGGGAACACGAAGTACTTCGCTGTACAAACTTTCGTACGGTAAAAACATAATGCCATACTCTGTGGTATTCGGAGGATCAATGTATTTATCCTTAATGTCTTTCGCATTCTTTTTAATGCCACTGACAAAAGCTTTGCGGTACTCATCAATTTTTTCCGGATCGCCTTTCTCGTAAGCGTCTACCAATGCTTCATAATCTTCCTTCGGAAATTTGGAATCTATCGGTAACCACAACGTCTTCTCCAAATTATTTCCGTGTGGCATCTTAATCGCGAATTCCACAATGGCTCCGCTGCCTTCTTTGGTCTTTACGTTTTTCTCGTATTGCTCGTTGGTCAATAAATCTTCAATGATATTTTGCAATTGATATTCACCCAACACACCGCGCGATTTCACGTTGCTCATCACCTTTTTCAAATCGCCTACACTCACGGCCAACGTTTGCATTTCACCCAATCCTTTGTGTACTGCTTCCAAGCGATCGCTTACTTGCTTGAACGATTCGCCCAAACGTTTCTCCAAAGTTTCATTCAACTTTTCATCCACCGTCTTGCGCATCTCGTCCAACTTTCCTTCTGTGGTCTTCACCAGTTCCTGCTGACGTTTTTCCAAATCGTCGAATTTCTGTCGTTGCAAATCGTTAAACGACTTCACACTGGCTTCGAACGTTTCACGGAATTCTTTCAGATTCTTTGCTAATTCTTCGCGTGAAGCTTTGTTCGAAATTTCGTTTTTCTCCATCAACAACACCAATCGCTCGTCCAGCGTTTTGTTCAACTGTTCCAACAGCAAGCGATTCTGTTCACCAATCTTAAACAACGCATCATTGGTTTCCTGCTTAAATTCTTTCAGGGCCACATTCAATTCTTCCCGATTGGATTTCGATTGTGCCACATATTCTTCGCGTGAACCTCTGAATTCCTCGCGAATGCTGCGCTCCAAACGTTCCAGTTGCGGTTGTAAAGCAGCGGCGGAATCATTTCCGTTCGTATTCTTTCTGAGCACAACAACCAGTACTGCTATCAGCACTACCAGCACTAAGGTGATTAAAATAATTTCCATCATAATGTGTTATAAAGATACACCCTTAATCGTAAAACATCGGCGCAGGAATACTACCCGATTTATAAATAACTCCTTAACTTTAATCATGCCTGTAAATAAATCTGCCATGCGTCGTTATCTTGTTATTGACGCTGCATTGAACAATAAATACCGTCCGTATCCCGACAAAGAACGCCTGCTGGAACTGATCGAAGAAAAAGTGGGACAAATTTCCGCTGCCATGGTGGATAAGGATATGCACGCCATGCGCTTCGACGAAACACTCGGTTTTTTTGCACCCATCGCATACAGTAAAAAACACAAAGGGTATCATTACACCGAATCGAATTATTCCATCCTGCAACATCCCGTTAGCGAAGAAGATATTGATGCACTTAAAGATGCCGCTGCTACACTCGATAACTACAGCGGATTGCCCGTATTTGCGCAATTTCGCGACTCCATCCGAAAAATCAATGAAAAGTTAAAATGGTCGGAAGGTGAAAAAGAACGCGAACTGGAAAAAATCATTCTTTTCGAAAGCAATGACCAGGCTTCCGGTGTGCAATGGATCAGTGATGTGCTGAAAGCGATTCGCAGTCGTACCGTTTTGGAATTTACCTACGAGAATATTTATAAAAATACGTTCAATCGGTATCGCATTCATCCGTATTTGTTGAAAGAATACCGTTCCCGCTGGTATCTTATCGGATGGAGCCCGGAGAAGAAAGACATTCGCACCTTCGGACTGGATCGCGTTACAACATTAGACAGCACCAACGACTCCTTCACAAAACGAAAAGATTTCGAACCGGACTTGTTTTTCCGTTACAGCATCGGCATTACCGAACATGCGGAACAACCCCAAACCATTGAATTGTGGTGCTCTCCGATCCTGAGCAAATTGTTGTTGCGTCAACCCATGCACGCTACACAGAAAAAAGTCAAAGAACAGGAAACAGGCACTACGTTTAAATTTCGTTTGTTAATTACGGAAGACTTAATTCAATTGTTGCTCTCCTACAACACACACGTGCGCGTCCTGCAGCCGCAACCGCTACGCGACGAACTGGTGCGACGCCTTCAGGCTACGCTCGATCGTTATCGGTAATCCGCGTTTTGTATTTTTTAAACGAACGATTCACCACCGCTTCCGTTAACACCGTCGAACGCTGCAATCGTGTTTTGTCCCGGTGTAATTGTCCCAACAAATCGTCGGCCCAGCGCAGGTATTCTCCCACGCCGGGCAGCGACTTGCTAACCATGGCAAACAACAAATATTCCGGAACGCTATGTTCACTTTCTGCATGCACATTAACATGTTGCGCAAGAATTTTATATAACAACCGACGCGAAGGCAATGTCCACTTCAAACGCAACACACCCGCAGGCGAAGCACACAATTGTTCCAACACGTCCACATACACATCGCGACTGCCCAGCAACGTTAACTTGCCTGCTTTCATGCGTGCACGAATAATCGGCAACCACACATCCTGCCGGTCCAAACGATCGAATGCATCCACTACCAACAACGAACACAACTGCAGCGCATCGGCATCTGTAACAACAGGTGTTGCAGCATTAACATAACAAACCGTTTCATTTTCGTAACGTTCACGATACAACGCCGCCGCGCCTAATAACGAATGCGTCACTCCGTTGCCCGCAGCCGCTTCCGCAATAATTAACGAATATGCTTTACCGCGTTGCAACACCGCATAACGCAACCGATCAGTACCTGAAGAATCATCCTGATAAAATTGCTCCAACAAAAAATGATGCGCGGGAACTTCGTACTTCATCAGTTCAAATAAATTAATGATGCACTCACATCTGCCTGATGCATGCCTTCACACAATTGCACCGGAGCTACCCAGCTGCCGCACGAATTCTGCAACAACAAAAAACTTTTCGGTGCCGCACTGCGCTTCACACGAAAGGCAACAATTCTACATTCGGGACGTTCGGTAAATAAAGTCTTCATACGAGATCAGTTTGATGAAGACAAAGAAAAAACCGCAGAATGTAACCTATTTACAAACTGCGGTTCGGTGTAAAATATTTTAAAACTTATTCCTCGTACTCGGGTACCCAGGCATTAAACAGAGCCGTTAAATATTCATTTTCCTCGCGCGTAATTTTATCGTCCGCCTTTACCAGCTTCACCGCAAAGTCCAGAAAATGATCGCGTTCTTCCGGTGTGGAATCTTCATAAAAATCGTTCATGGCGGTAATGAAATGACTCATGTACTTGTCTTTCGACAAAGAAGCCAACGTATCAAACTCATCATCCAAATTCACGTGTATCGGAAAATTTTCATCCAGATAACGAATGATCACTTCTCCTTCCGCTACCGGAAATTCACCATCCACCTGCGATAGAATCATCAACAAATGATAACCTGCAATGGGTTTATTCAGTTTATGTGCCATGCTGTACTACTAATTAATGAAGTGAAGGTAATAACTACGATGTAAATATGACCATTGCGAGGCAAATATCAAATACTCACGTACAATCCTTTTCCATACGAGGCTACCACTTTTTGGTGTAAATTTCTGCATCAATAACTAATCATTACATCGCATGCATAAACGCTTCACTATCGTCTTCCTGTTGTTATACGGGGTAATCGGCGCTCAGAACAGTGCTCCTGTCGTGGTTCCGCATCAGGTGCAGCATACGGAATGTTTATCCGATGTGCACCGTGCGCAAATCATGAACACACTCGACAGCATGCGCACACAACTGCTCGCGGAACAACTGCTGCCTCCTCCGGATCAAAATGCATTGGTACTTTTTGCCTGGCCTTTGCAGTTACGCACAGGTGTGAATGAATACGGTTATCATTCCATTTCCGGTCATGTAGATCACAATCCCGCTTTCCCGAATCAATTGACCGACTACAATTGCGGACAACGCACGTACGACACGCCTTCCGGGTACAACCACAAAGGCACCGATTATTTTCTGTGGCCCTTTTCGTGGAATAAAATGGATAGCAACGATGTAGAAATTGTAGCCGCTGCAGCAGGAACCATACTCTACAAATCCGATGGTAATTTCGATCGCAGTTGCACATTTAATAATAACAATTGGAATGCTGTTTACGTGCAGCACAGCGACGGTTCTGTAGCCTGGTACGGACACATGAAAGCCGGAACACTAACTACAAAAACTGTAGGGCAATCGGTAGCCCAAGGCGAATACCTAGGCGTAGTAGGTAGTTCGGGCAATTCAACAGGACCGCATTTGCATTTTGAAGTGTACGATGCAGGAAACAATCTTATCGATCCGTATGCGGGAACTTGCAACACCATGAACAGTGTAAGCTGGTGGCAAAATCAACACGCGTACTTTGATGCCGCATTAAATCATATCGCTACCAACGATCATCTCCCGAATTTCAATCCCTGTTCTGCCCCCGATGTGAAAAATGAAAAAAACTACTTCGGTCAGTTGGATACCATTTACCTCATGTCGTATTACCGTTTTTTGAATACCGGGGACTTAATTACCGTCAACATCTATCAACCCAATAACACCTTATGGACCACGTGGTCGTGGAACAACACCATGCCCAATTACAATGCGGCCTATGTGTACTGGTGGATTATTTTAGGCAACAACGCGCCTTACGGGCAATGGAAATATGACATTGTATACAACAACCAAACCTACAGTCATTTCTTCTACATCGCTATGACGGCACAGGAAGAAACAGACGCTAACACCGGCGTTCAGGTATTTCCTAATCCAAGTTCCGGTCAGGTTGAAGTTATATTAGAAACAACAACACCACCCGCACAATTCGAATTGTACAATTTGAACGGACAATTATTGTACACTGTTTCGCTCCAATCCGGCCGCACCACCTTACCGCTTCCGGTACCGGCAGGTTTGTACGTGTACCGCATCACGCGAGGTTCGGCAGAAGTGGTTAAATCGGGAAAGTTGGTGCTTGGGGAGTGAGGGGAGTGTGAAAAATAAACCGGCATACATGAAATCAATTATTCTACTTATAATAAGTGTACTAACAGTTGTCCACATGGTTAGTATGGGCTGCGATGAGGTGCGTGAGGCAATACCCAAACATAGCGATTACGTGCTACCCAAACGAGATAGTATTCAAATTCAATATGCTCTAAATCAATGGGGAAAGCAAAAAGTTCCGTGGTTTATAAGCGGAAGAGCTTCAGGTGCTGTTTATCCTAAACCAATAATTGATACTATTTTTTACGACTCGACAAGAACTAAATTTATTGGCACGATCATACTTGAGTTTGATTCTGCAGATAAGAAAATCGACAACGAATATAGGCCTCTAAATGGTGTGTACATTGCCGGATACAGATATGACACAAGTTCTATGTGGAAGATATTTCAATTCGATATTGGAATGTATCAACTATTCCAATCAAAGAATAAATTAAAAGAAACATTAAGAAATAAATTATATCACGAGCTTGATGGTGAAATTGAATTCTGCAGTGACACAACAAAAAATACAGAAATGCGTGCTGACTTATATACTCTTACTAATAATTACAATCTATATACACCCGGATTTTGGACGAAGTCACCATACTGGATTAAGGGCTTACGAATACCGGGGAGATACAACTTTTAAACTACCGGCAATATTGCGTGGGACGATTTTGATCCTATAGAAACACGCGTTATCGTCCAGTATCCTGATAGCATTAAACAATTGTTCGGGAAATGAGATATGCTATGTCGGGGCGGTCGTGTAAACTAAATCACCTACCACATTTTATAACCAAATCCTGCTGTTTTTATAATTACATATTTCAATTATATATTTAAACAACTGATGTTAAAAACCGATGTTAGCAAGTGATGTTAGCAAGTGATGTTGAAAAGTGATGTTAATTCCGCTCGTATTGCTCGTTAACCTGAGAGAGCCAAACTGGTCGTGTAACTCTAAATCACCTGCCACTATTCAAAGCTGCATCGTATTGTTTTTGAATGGATTATCACTTCATTTAATTCCACTTACGGGCGTATCCGGAATAGCAAGCACCAATAAAAATTTCGTTTAAAGGGGATTGTATGCGTTTTTGTTTGCTTGGTGTCACTTAAAATCACCTGCGGCATGTTCTCCAGAGGAAGCTCACATGAAGTGCAGAGTACTACACGCTTGTAAAGTTTTATGCACCAACAGTAACGAAAGGCTTTTCTTTACAAGACAGATGAAGTGCAGGTATTTATATTTCATTATTATGAATATTTTACCTATTTTTGTTCATAATTATGAGCATTATAAAGAATAGACGCACTACATTAATGCCCTCAACCAAGAAACTGCTGAGCATACTGGGGCAAAACATCAAGTTAGCTCGGTTACGAAGAAAGTTAAGCGGCGATCAGGTAGCTGAGCGAGCGAACATTAGTAGAGTTACTTTATGGCAGGTGGAGAAAGGATCACCTGCTGTTGCTATGGGTATATATTGTCAAGTGTTGTTCGTGCTAGGTCTTGAAAACGATATTGTCAAATTAGCTGCGGACGATGTGCTTGGTAGAAAGTTGCAGGACGCGGAGTTGCAAGTCAAAAAACGCGCTCCGAAAAAGAGAAAAGAATGAGTACCAAAAAGGAAATACTGGTGTATGCACATTGGGAAAAGCTGAAAAATCCGCAGCTAATGGGCATCCTAACAGCAATTCACACGAGAGGAAAAGAACTCTTTTCTTTCGAGTACACACATGAATGGCTTCGATCGACCTA
>CALJIF010000026.1 GCA_937974275.1 uncultured Flavobacteriales bacterium | reverse complement strand
TGTCGGCATGAACATAAGGTGCTCCACCTCCGCCATACCAGTGCGCGTGCAAATACCAGTTACTACCGCCATCATCGGATCGCCAAACATTTACACCACCAACGATTACAGTGTTTTTATTATTCGGATCAGCAGCAATCGCAAGATCATACCATCCTTGTCCGTCCGTATCGCCACCATTAGGATCCCATCCTAACAAATTCGGAGAGCCTGCCATTGGCGAAAATGAAGTCCCGCTATTGGTTGAGCGGTAAACGCCTTCAAATCCTTGCGTAGAAGTTTTTGCCGCAACGAGGTAAACGTATTCAGGATCATCCGCTGTTACGGCAATAGCCATTCTCGATACTACAGATGCTTGAGGAAGTCCGGTTGAAACCATCTGCCAGGTGTATCCTCCGTTTGTACTCACGTAGAAGCGTGTTCCGCACCCGTAGATTACATTGCTGTTGCCGGGCTTAAACTCCATGTCTTTGATAGAAAATGTGGAAACCGAATACCAGTTGTTTCCGCCATCTGAGGTTCTAAAAATTCCGGCAGAAGTTCCTGCAAAAAGGATTTGCGGGTTGTTCGGATCAATGAGTAGTTTGGCAATACGACGAACCAGGTTCTTGGTAAATACCAAACCGGTTGTGTTCCATGTTAAACCGCCATCCGTGCTTTTTAATACGCCAATGCTTGGTGTATCGCCTCCGTCATTATCACCGGTTGCTAAATATAACACGTTAGAATTGGTAGGATCAATAGCCACATCCGAACATCCAATAACCGCAAGAAAATCCGTAAGGCAAGTCCACGATTGTCCTCCATTCGTTGTTTTCCAAAGTCCACCTGCAGGAGAACAGGCATAGATAATATTAGTATTGTTCGGATCAAATCGTACGGCATTAATACGTCCGGCTCCGGTGCCTTGAGGTGCGCCTACGGGTCCAACAAAGTTCCAGTTGGCTGATGCGCTTCGCTGCACCGACTGTTGGTGTTGGGCGGCAGCAAGCGGGTTTTCAGAAAGATATTGGTTGAAATTAAAAAATGTGTTTTGCAATTCTCCGACATTTCCCGTTGCGCCGATACGAGGCTCTGCGAACCATTCCCAGCGCTTGAAATGAAAATACATCCCGTCGCCTTCTTTTTTCGTGAACCCTCCGTTTGTTGCAGCACCTTTAACAAAATGTTGTTGTTCCCAGGAAGACCAAGCTGATTGGAATGCCGCCTGTTTGGTTTGTAAGTCTGAAGTCGGATTGTTCCATTCTTCAATCCATGTTTGAGAGTGAAGAAGCGTTGCGCCGGAAATGATAAGCGCGGTTACGATAGCGATTCTTTTCATAGTTGTGTTAAGCGAGCGACAATATCGGTATTACAATCGGAGAATAAAAAAGGGCGGCCGAAAAGCCGCCCTTTAATTAAGAGTTAGTACTTATTGCACAACAGCACGCACGTGCGTTGATGAGTTTTCGCCAACGATGCGAATTTCATAAACACCGGTACCATAGATGCCGAGGTTTAATTCTTTCTGCATAGAAGGTCCGGAAACGTTAAGTTGTTCACGGTATACAATTTGACCTAAAGCATTGTGAACTTCAAGCACATACTTAGGATCTTTTAATTGACCCAGAGTCAACATCATCATGCCGCTTGTCGGGTTCGGATAAACTGCGAGTTGAGTTGTAGCCGCAGCAGCTTCAACATCTGTAATAACAACAGGAGCAGATTGACCAGAAGCACAACCGTTCGCATCATAAACTTCAACAGTGTATGATCCCGGAGTTAATGCCGTGGTAGATTGATTCACTTCACCAACAAGAGGCACACCATTTAAGAACCACTGGTAAGAAGCCCCTGTAACAGTTGAAGTAAGAATGTTACCGTTAACAGTTACTGCAGGGGTTGCAGGGTTAGTGCCCACAGTTACGGTTATCGTTGTTGTCGAAGTACAACCATTGCTATCCGTTCCGGTTACTGTGTATGTTGTTGTAGTTGAAGGCGTGTCTGTAATTGTTGCTGTTGTTTGACCGCCCGGCTGCCACACATAAGATGCCGCTCCACTTGCAGTAAGTGTTGTTTGCTCACCCGGACAAATCGCAGTGTTTCCTGCTGCGGTTACAACCGGAGCATTGTTCACGTTCACCGTTACTGATCCTGAGTTATCACAACCGTTAGCATCTGTACCGATAACAGTATAAGTTGTAGTTACTGTAGGCTGTTCAACAACAGAAGCCCCAGTTGCATTGCTAGGTTGCCATACATAAGACGAAGCTCCGGATGCAGTCAGCGTTACTGTTGAGCCGGCACAAATTGATGCAGAAGAAGCTGTAGCCGCAACGTTTGGCAAGGCATTCACGACAACTGTAACAGTTGCTGTGTTTTGACATCCCGGGCCATTTACGCCGGTAACTGTATACGTTGTTGTTGCAGAAGGATTAACAGAGACAGAAGAACCTGTTAAGTTACCCGGCATCCATGTATAAGTTGAAGTTCCGCTTGCGGTTAACGTAGTGCTGTTGCCATCACAAATACTGTTGTTTGCAGCAGAGGCTGTCACAACAGGCTGTGAGCCCACAGTAATCTGCACAGTTCCTGTATTTGAACATCCGTTCGCATCAATGCCGGTAACAGTATAAGTTGTGGTTGTTGCAGGCGTAACGTTAACAGAGGCGCCGGAAAGATTGCCCGGCATCCAGGTGTAGGTATTAGCTCCGGAACCTGTCAATGTTGTGGTATTACCGGTGCAGATGGTTGTGCTTGCCGCAGATGCGTTTACGGTTGGTAATGCATTTACGTTAACGCTTACTGTTGATGTATTGCTACAACCATTTGCAGCTGTTCCTGTTACGGTGTAAGTCGTTGCAACGGTAGGTGTAACAGACACAGAGGATCCTGTTAAGTTGCCCGGCATCCAAGTATAAGTAGACGCGCCTGATGCGGTAAGGGTTGTTGAACTGCCGGCGCATACACTGCCATTGGCTGCAGTTGAAGATACGTTTGGAAGCGCATTAACCGTAATCGTGCGCGTTGAAGTTCCCGTGCAGGTTCCGTTAGTTCCGGTAACAGTATACGTTGTTGTTGCTGTTGGAGAAACTGTTACGGAAGATCCGGTCAAGTTGCCCGGCATCCATGTGTACGATGTTGCTCCGCTTGCAGTCAGCGTAGTGCTGCTGCCCACGCACACCGAAGTGTTCGATGCGGTTGTTGTCACAGTTGGAGTCGGATTCACGGTAACGGTTAATACCGAAGTGTTGGTACAGCCGTTCGCCGCAGTTCCTGTAACCGTATAAGTTGTTGTAGTTGTTGGAGATACAGTAACTGAAGCACCTGTTAAGTTGCCCGGCATCCAGTTGTAGGTAGACGCGCCTGTTGCACTTAACGTAGTTGAATTGCCTACACAAATACTGTTGTTCGCTGCTGTACTTGACACGTTTGGCGCAGGGTTAACAGTGATCGTGCGAGTAGATGTGTTGGTGCAGCCATTCGCTGCAGTTCCTGTAACGGTGTATGTTGTTGTAGTTGTTGGCGACACCGTAACTGACGAACCCGTTAAGTTACCTGGCATCCAGTTGTACGTAGATGCGCCACTTGCAGTAAGGGTGGTCGAGTTGCCCGCACAGATTGTAGCGTTGGATGCAGTTGTTGATACAGTAGGTGCAGCATTAACGGTGATCGTGCGAGTTGATGTGTTTGTGCATCCATTAGCACTTGTTCCGGTTACAGTGTATGTTGTTGTTGATGTAGGTGACACCGTAACTGACGAGCCTGTTAAGTTGCCCGGCATCCAGTTGTACGTAGACGCGCCAGTTGCTGTTAATGTAGTTGAGTTACCTGCACAGATGGTAGTGTTTGATGCAGTAGTTGTAACTGTTGGTGTAGGGTTAACAGTGATGGTGCGCGTTGAAGTATTCGTGCAACCATTCGCCGCAGTTCCTGTTACTGTGTACGTTGTAGAAGAGGTTGGCGAAACAGTAACTGAAGCACCTGTTAAGTTGCCCGGCATCCAGTTGTAATTAGATGCGCCACTAGCTGTTAAGGTTGTAGAGTTGCCAGCGCAGATCGTAGTGTTGGATGCTGTGGTTGTAACCGTTGGCAATGCATTAACTGTAATGGTACGTGTTGCAGTATTCGTGCAGCCCGCAGCCGACGTGCCTGTTACTGTATAGGTCGTTGTGGTTGTAGGCGATACGGTTACCGATGTTCCGGTTAAGTTGCCCGGCATCCAAGCATATGTTGATGCACCACTTCCGGTTAGGGTTGTTGAGTTGCCAGCGCAAATAGTTGTGTTTGTCGCCGTTGTCGTTACAGACGGAGCAGGGTTTACGGTAATTACGAGCGTTTGCGTTCCTGTTCCGGATGCGTTTGTTGCCGTGTGTGTTACTGTATATGTTCCTGCTGTATTCCACACAACGCCTGTTACGTTTTGTGTTGTAGCAGAAGCCGGAGTTCCGCTTGGGAATGTCCACGACCAGCTTGTAGGGTTGTTGTTGGAATTGTCGGTAAAGTTGACCGGCGCTCCGACGCACACCGTTGTTGTGCTGGCTGTAAACGCTGCGTTAGGCAATGCTGCAGCCTGACCCGTTATGTTAATGTTGTCTACATATAAGATGTTCCCCCAAGCACCTCGGTTAACAAACTTCACAATTACGCTTGATTGTCCCGCATAGGTGTTCAGGTTAACGCTTTCGTTTCTCCACTGGGCAGATGTTGGCACAAACGCATTCGTGTTATCAGGCGCTGTTGCCAAAGTTGATCCGCCTTTCAAGAATATCTGGCTCCAAGTAGCTCCACAATCGGTAGAGATCATCACTTGCAACGTGTCAGAATAATTCGCATCATAACGTGCATAAGCAACATCAAAAGTTAGAGTACAATTAGTCAATGTCGACCAATTCATGCGTGGCGCCCACATTTCGTCTCTTGCTCCTGCAACATTTAGGTTATAGTTGTCGAAACGCGCAGAGAAGGAAGAGTTAAACCCTGTATTTGTGCGCTCCCAGAACATGCCGTCGTTGTTAATGTTATTAGCAACCCAGTTGGTTGGCAAGAATGTGGTGCTTTCAAACCCTTCCACAAGAGGAGGCGTTGTTGAGCCAAGAACTGTAATGTATGCAGATTTCGTCTCGGAGTCAGATCCGTTTGCGTTGGTTGCAGTTAATGAAACTTGATATGTTCCCGGAGTTGACCATACAATGTTGGTTGGGTTTTGAGCTGTTGAAGTCGCCGGAGAACCACCGGTGAATGTCCACGACCAAGATGTCGGCGTGAATGAAGACATGTCCGTAAAGTTTACACCGTTACCGGCGCATACTATGGTTTGGTTAGCGGCAAAGTCTGCAACAGGTGCCAACGATCCCGGGTTGTAGATGTCTGCCTCCCAAACACCACGGCCGTATGTAGCTGCGCGAACTTTTCCGGTGCCTTGATAAATTTCAATATCAAATACAGGCGCATTCGTTAAGCCGGTGAAATACGGCTGCCATGAAGTAAACGTGTTATCGCGATAGTACACTCCAACGTCCATTCCGATATATACGGCGCCCGTTGTTGATCCCGGCATTACTGTGATACAGTTTGCAGGAATATTCGGAAGACCTGTAGAGAAGTTGGTCCATGTTGTACCTCCGTCAGTAGAACGGTACACCTTATTTCCACTTGAATATCCTGAGAAAGTAACATACACTGTGTTAGGATCATTTGGCGCTACAGCAACGCGCGTGATTGCTGCACTTCCAACAGGCAATGTTCCTGTAATGGTTGTCCACGATGTTCCTGCGTTTGTTGTTTTGAATAAGCCGGTAGCACGTGCAACATAAATGATCTGATTGTTAGAAGGTGCGATACGGAAGTCAACAACTGTACCTGAAGGAGACGCAGGAAGCGCAGTTAATTGAGTCCAGTTTGTACCCTGATTCGTTGAACGGAACATATTCGTTCGGCCACAGTAAATAGTGTTTGCTGTAGCAGGATCTTGGTACCAAGCGGTAACCCAAGGCGCTGTTCCTGATAAGCCATTTGTAATGCCCGTCCAAGACGCGCCACCATTAGTAGAACGATTGAATGCACCATTATAATATTCAGCATACATCACGTTATTGTTGGTACGGTCGATGAAGCAGTCCATGCCGTCACCGCCTAATGTTTCATAGTAGTTGGCTCCGTTGCGAATGTTAGTTCCGTTGTCCTGGTGACCGGTGATCCATAATGAAGCGTTAGACGCAGACAAGCCAATGCGGTAAATCTGCGCGATGTCAAGGTCGGCACTTTGATCGGTCCATGCGACGCCGCTGTTGGTTGTGCGGAAAACACCACCATCATTTCCGGAATAGTAAGTTGTTCCGCTGCCCGGCAAGAAAATCAAATCGTGAATATCTGCGTGAACATAAGGGGCGCCTGTTCCTGTCCAGTGGCCGTTAATCGTCCAGTTGGTTCCACCATTGGTAGAGCGCCAAATATTGACACCACCAACAATTACTACGTCAGCATTTGTGGGAGAAACAGCGATAGCCAAATCGTACCAACTTTGTCCTCCTGTATCGTTGCCTGTGCTAGACCAACCTAACAAGTTTGGAGAGTTGGAGCGCTGTGTAAATGTTGTTCCACTATCGGTTGAACGATACGTTCCATAATAACCGCTATTTGCGGCAGAGCCGGCCAATACATATACATATGCAGGATTTGCAGGAGATACTGCAATGGCCATACGATTAGTTTGGGTGTTGGTTGGAAGCCCTGTTGTTATTTGTGTCCAGGTTGCTCCGTTGTTTGTTGATTTAAAGAAACGAGTGCCGGTAGCGTATACGGTATTTGGATCTCCCGGTTTAAACTCCATGTCTTTAAATGAGTTGGTGTTTTGTGTTTGAGTCCAAGTTGCACCACCATCAGTTGTGCGATAAATACCGTTACTTGTAGCAGCAAGGAGAATCTGATTGTTCGTAGGGTGCATCAGCAATTTGCTGATTACGCGGCCTTGGTTAACAGTCCAGTTTAGTCCGGTTGTATTCCAAGTTGCGCCACCATCCGTTGATTTCAATACACCAATACTGTATGTGTCACCTGCATCACCATCACCTGTAGCGATATACAATACTTGAGTGTTGGTATGATCAATTGCAATGTCAGTAACACCAATTGACGCCAATGCGTCTGTGCTCGAAATCAAAGTCCAGTTAATGCCTGCGTTTGTTGATCTCCACAATCCACCGGCAGGAGTGCCGGCATACATAATGTTTACGTTAGTAGGGTCGAAACGAACGCAATTCACACGTCCTGCACCACCGCCCGTTGGAAATCCATTAGGGCCAACAAACTGCCAGGGGTTGCTCAACACCGACGGAGCTTGAACCGCTACACGATTTGTTTGTGACCCAATCGGAGCGCCATAGCGCTGCATGTATTGCGCCAACGCTTCATTGTTTTGATCCAGATATTCGTTGAAACGCTCGAATGAAGACGAAGGCAATGTCAAATCTCCGGAAGGATATACTCGCGGCTCTACGAAAGCTTCCCAACGTTTAAATTGTTTGTAGCCACCTTTCATGTATGGCATTGGAGTTGGATTCGCAGGATCGTCTCCCGGCCACTTGTTGTTTAACAGCGTGTTGTCTTGTTGTGCCTGATACAACTGCTGTTCGCGTTGTCCCCATTCTGCATAGAATGCGGATTGAACCGTGTAAAAGTTGGCGTTGGGATTGGAGAGCGGATCTTGCCAGTTTTGTGCGTTTGCTGGCACTACCGCAGACATTACTGCAATTGCAGCAACGATCTTTCCGAAAACGGACTTTGTATTCATACTTGGTTGGTTTGCTTGGTGTGTTGGTTTATAGGGCAATCGCAAAATCATTTTCCATACGACCAATCATTAAATGTTAATAATTGATCAATATTGGATCAACGACTACACGACCTCACGCATAACAAGTATACGAAATACATCTTTGAAAATCAAGCACTTCGACTAAAGGCTGATTTTTTTCGACAAAAATGAAAAGCTGAGATTTTGGGTAACAGTAAAATGTTCATTAAAACACAACGTGTAGTGTTTAGAGCATATTTTGAACTGTTAGTTTAGCTTAACACGTAACCCAATTTTTATGGCAAAGGCAAAGGAGAAAAAGATCTTCGTATTAGACACATCGGTTATCATATACGATCACGATGCAGTGAAGAATTTTAAAGAGCACGATGTGGTTGTTCCGATTACCGTGTTGGAAGAACTGGACAATTTTAAAAAAGGGAATGACACTAAAAATTTTGCAGCAAGAGAGTTCACGCGATATGTCGATAAGATAAGCGGAAGAAACACGCTTAAAGATTGGGTAAATATTAATGGCAGGGGTCACGGCATGTTCAAGATTGAGATGAATCAATCGGCAAGCGTTGATGCGGAAAAAGTTTTTGGTGAACGAAAAGCAGATCACAAAATATTGAATGCGGCCCTGCACCTATCCGAGCAATATCCGGATAGAAAAGTGGTGCTTGTTACGAAAGACATCAACCTTCGAATAAAAGCCAAGTCCTTAAACTTAATCGCAGAAGATTACGAAACCGGTAAAGTAAAGGACACTCAGGATTTGTATACAGGAAGTACTGTTTTAGATAAAACGCCTGTTACAGTTATTAATGAACTTTATGAAAAGGAAACTGTTGAGGCACCTGCCGCATTGAAGAAGCAAGGTCTTAATGCTAATCATTATTTTATATTGAAGAACGGACAGAAGTCTGTCTTGACGTATTATAACGACTCTCAAAATTTATTTGAGCGCGTTAAAAAGCAAAGTGCATTTAATATTCAGCCGCGTAATGCAGAACAGACATTTGCATTGGACGCCATCCTTCGTCCGGAAATAAAACTGATTACGATACAAGGTGTTGCGGGTACGGGAAAAACATTGCTATCTCTGGCGGGAGCACTCGAACAACGTCGCGAGTATCATCAAATTTATCTGGCGCGACCAATTGTACCGTTAAGCAATAAAGACATTGGTTATTTGCCGGGTGATATTAAATCTAAAGTGAATCCTTATATGGAGCCGCTTTGGGATAATTTAAAATATATCAAGAGTCAATATTCTGAGAAGGACCGTGAGTTTAAACAGATAAACGAGATGGTGGAAAACGAGAAACTCGTGGTTTGTCCATTGGCATACATTCGAGGAAGAAGTTTGTCCAATGTTTTCTTCATTGTAGATGAAGCGCAAAATCTTACTCCGCATGAAGTAAAAACAATTATCAGCCGGGCAGGAGAAAACACCAAGATTGTTTTTACGGGAGATATTTATCAGATTGATACGCCGTATTTGGATACCCAGTCGAATGGTTTGTCGTATATGATCGACCGATTAAAAGGCAAGTCGCTTTACGCACATATTACGTTGCATAAAGGCGAACGAAGTGAGTTGGCGAATCTGGCGAATGAGTATTTGTAAACAACACTCACCTTTAACGAGCCCCGAATACACATTTTCGGGGCTTTTTTATTGGGCAAATAAAAAATGTCGACACAATATATGTATATACAAATAAATTTATATCTTTGTGCAAAACAACATCACTATGAAAACAAAATGGACAATAGACCCTGCGCATTCCGAAGTGCAGTTTAAAGTAAAGCACCTTGTAATTTCAACAGTTACGGGGTCTTTCGGAAGTTTTAATGCAGAAGCTGAAACAGAAGGCGACGATTTTGACAACGCCAATGTTCAGTTTTCCGCAGATATTGATTCTATTCATACCGGAAACGAACAGCGTGACGGGCATTTGAAGAGCCCCGACTTTTTTGATGCGGCGAATCATCCAAGACTTTCATTTGTTGCAACATCAATGAAAAAGGCAGGAGGCAACAATTACAAACTTGCAGGAAATTTGACTCTTCGCGGTGTAACAAAGCCTGTTGAATTTAATGTTGAACACGGAGGAATCATGAAAGACCCTTACGGGAACACTAAATCCGGGTTTGAGTTGACAGGAACCATCAATCGTAAAGATTTTGGTTTAACCTGGAATGCAGCAACTGAAGCAGGTGGAGTTGTGGTTAGTGAAGACGTGAAGTTGATTGCGAACATTCAGTTAGCGAAGGCGCAATAAAACCTTGATATAACAATAAACGAAGGGCGCTGTTTTTCAGCGCCCTTTTGTATTAATTCATACTGCTTCTAACGCCGCCTCCGCCGCGCCCAACTCCTGTGTATATTACACCCATTTCAAATCCGCCGCGCACGCCACCAAAATTCTTTAATGGACTTGTGATCAGATCGTAGCTGATACGAAAGACGTTGTTCCCTTGTCTAATTCCGGCATGGATAATTACAGCGTCTTTATGTCGATAACTGCCACCTGCCAGCAACGTGTAATTGCTCTCGTTAAATTTGTATCCCATCAAAGCGCCTGCATTTATTTCGGTTGCCTTTCGTTGATACATCAATAAAACATTCGGAGTAATGATAAATGTTTCGTTGATGTGAATATCACAGTTTGTTATCAAATTAAAGCGCATAGGCAATCGACTCATTTGCCCTGTAAATGACTCGTTCGGCATGTTGACATGATATACAGAGAATCCGACAGAAGGATCAAATCGCTTGTTGGGATCAGTGTATTTGTAGAATATCCCCATGTTAGCGTCCAGTCGGACAATACTTTGTCTGTCGAGCAATTCCCCGCTATCCATATTCGGATCCAGTCCATCTGAAGTATACTGTGATTCGAACAGCAAATTGCCTTGATTGAAGCGCTTTTGCATAAAACCAATTTGTATTCCCGTAGACAGAAAGTGCTTTTTGCTTTCAGGGTCGGTAATTTGATAAGCGCCGGAGGCCAAAAACTGGAAGGTCCCAAAGTTGGACGTTCCTGCGATATGGTCCATAATTAAAATACCGGCACCGAACCTATCAATAGGCATATCATAGCCTACGCATACAGAGGAGTATGGTTTGCCTTGCAGTTTTTGCCATTGCGAGCGGTAGTTTGCTGCGATACGAAACTTCATGTCTTGCTCGAATTGCATTCCTGTAACAGCAGGATTATAATACAACGGAGCCATGTCGTACTGAGACAAATGAAAGTCTTGTGCGATGGTAGGAACACTTACCGCAAACACGGAAGTGAAAATAATCATGCGAAATGAGGTGCGCATAGTCATAGTAGTCTGTGTTTGGGATTATCGAATAAGTGTTACGTTTCCTGATAGATTAACAGGTTTGCCATCAATGCGAATTCCAATTACTGTGTAGAAGTAAACTCCTCCGGGTTGAGGCTTGCCTTTGAAATTTCCGTCCCAACCTACAGCAGGATCGCTCGTTGCAAAAACTTCATTACCCCACCCGTTGTAAATATGGAATTCCACTTCAGAGAATGGTCCACCCAAAACATGAAGCACATCGTTTTTGCCATCATTGTTTGGCGTAAACCCGGTAGGCACCGCAACCGGTTGTAATACTTCTTCTTGTGCGTTAACTTGAACAATAGCAGTATCAGTGCAACCGCCCGCCCCTGTCACAATCAACGTCACCACGTAATCTCCCGCGTTTGCATATACATGTACAGGGTTTTGTTGTGTGGATGATCCAGCATCACCAAAGGTCCAGAACCAAGATGTTGCACCTGTTGATTGATCGGTGAATGATACATCCAAAGAGTCTCCACTAATTGAGGTAAATGCAGCAATAGGAGGAGCCACAACCGAAATCAGGAGCGTATCTGATTGCGCAGGACATTGATTGTTGTTGGTGGATGTCAACACTAACGTTACGTTACCGGAACTTAAATCTGCTGCACTTAGCGTGTAGCTTGCATTAAGTGCTCCGGCATTTGGGTTAAATACGCCGCTTCCGGATGTTGACCATATTCCAGTTGTTGTAATACCACTTATAACACCATTTAATTGAACACTGTTTTCCGATCCGCAGATCACAAAATCATTACCTGCATTAACCGTTGCGCCATTTACAAAGCTGATTACAACCGTGTCTGTTCGAGCGTTACATGCGCCATTGCCGGTGGACGTGAGAATTAATGTTACACTGCCCGCTAACAGATCAGACGAAGTTGGCATGTAGGTAGCATTTAAATCAGCAGGTGATGGCGAGAACACACCACTTCCTGATGCTGTCCATACACCCGTTGACGTTCCGCCTGAGACCGAACCATTCAGTTGAATCGGCGCAGCTACAGCACACAATTGTTGATCATTACCTGCATTCACGGTCGCCGGGTAATTCAACGTGATGATTAACGAATCAGTAGCAGGAACGCAACTGCCGGTATTCGTTGCAGTTAACACCAGTGTTACGCTACCTGCAAGAGAATCAGATGCGCTCAAGACGTATGATGCATTCAAGTCAGACGAAGAAGGCACAAAAGTTCCGCTACCTGATGAGATCCAATTTCCCGTTGTTGATGCTCCGGAAACATTGCCCCCTAGTTGCACGGTAAGATTATCTGCGCACGCAGTTATGTTGCCTCCTGCATTCACAACAGATAAAGGACCAAGAACAAATGTTACACTATCTATTCCGGGAAGACATGCGCCGTGATCTGTAGTTGTCAATTGGAACGTCACGCTGCCGTTAGCGATGTCACTTGGTGAAAACGTGTAAACAGGATTCAGCACAGAATCATTTGGTGTAAAAGTCCCTCCTCCTGCTGTTAGCCACATACCCTGTGTTGCACCACCTGTTACGAAACCGTTAAGGTTGATTGCGCTATCGGAAGAACAAATGGTTTGATCGAAACCTGCAAACGCAAACGCACTTGGGCCGAACGTAATTACAACCGTATCCGTTTCTACAGGACACACGCCGTTATTGGTGCTCGTAAGAACAAGTGTGACAGATCCCGCAGCCGTATCAGCCGGACTGAATTGATAAAGGGCATTCAGCGCACTGTCATTAGGAATGAATGTTCCCGACCCCAAGGTAGACCAAATTCCCGTTGTAGATCCATTGCTTACAATTCCTTGCAGTTGTGTGCTGCTTGAGCTGATACACACACTCTGATCAACACCGGCATTAACAACAATTCCGGGAGTAACATAAAGGGTTACGGTATCCTGTTCGGGGTTACAGTTGCCATTACCGGTAGATGTTAATGTGAGTATCACAAATCCTTGTGATAACTCCGAAGCGCTTGGCGTGTACACCGCATTCAGAGCAGTATTGTTCGGTGAGAATGTTCCATTACCGCCTGACCATATTCCCCCCGTTGCTCCGGTAACAGATCCGTTTAGGTTGAAGAAGGAACCACTGCCGCATGCGAACTGTGTCGTTCCGGCGTCAACGCTAGGAGCAGGATTGAATATTACATTCATAAAATCAGTTGCGTTGTTACAACTGTTTGTCGCAACAAGAACCAAGCTGATAGAACCTGAAGAAATGTCTGCAGGTGACGGAACATAAGTTGCATTAAGCGCGGTATCAGAAGGAACGAATGTTCCGGTTCCCGTAGAGTTCCATTGGCCTTGAGTTGCACCTCCTCCTAACACACCATTAAGAGTAATATTCGGATTGTTGGAGCACACTACTTGATCCGGACCCGCTGCCGCCGTGCCTGTTGGGAAAATGTTGATGACAACGGTATCTGAAACGGGTGCACAGTTGCCATTATTTGTTGAAGTTAATATTAGTGTGACACTTTGATTGGCAATATCTGCGGGACTCGGAATATAGGTAGCACCTAGATCAGATGCAGAAGGGCTGAATGTTCCGGAGCCATTCGATGTCCACACACCCGTTGTACTGCCGCCACTCACAGAACCCGCCAGTTGTGCGTTTGGACTTGAAGCACAAAGCGTTTGGTTCGGTCCGGCAGAAACTACAGGAGCGGGAGTAATTGTTACGACAATGCTGTCTATTGCAGTATTGCAACTGTTGGCTTGCAGGAATAAGGTAACAGAGCCCGTAGCGATATCAACCGGTCCCGGAACGTAAGTTCCATTCAAAGTGTTGGGGTTCGGCAAGAAGATTCCGTTTCCTGAAGTGCTCCATGTTCCTGTTGTTGCACCGCCACCAACTTGTCCGTTTAATGTAATGTTGCTGTTGTTAGCACATACAGTGACATTGTTTCCGGCGTTTGCTGTGCCGGCCGGTAAAATGGTAATCACCATAACATCACTAACAGCGTTGCAGGCGCCATTATTGGAAGAAGTAAGTGTTAGCGTTACGGAGCCTAATGCAGAATCTTGTGCACTACACACGTAGCTCGCATTAAGTGTGGTATTATTCGGAATGAAATTTCCCGTTCCGGACGAACTCCATATTCCGGTGTTGGTTGGTCCTGATACGCTTCCGCTAAGAGCAACCGTAAGTGCGTTCACACAAACTGTTTGATCTAAGCCGGCATTAACGGTTGGTGCCGGGGTAATCGTAATAGTTACATTGTCCGTTTCCGGTAAGCAAGTGCCATTACCTGTTGTGGTTAATGTTAAGGTAACTGATCCTGCACTTATTTCAGTGGCAGATGGTGTGTAAGTGGCATTTGGCGAGGTGTTCGAAGGATTAAATGTTCCTGTTCCTCCGGACCAGATAACACCACTTGCGACAGTAAATGAACCGTTAAGCGTTACACTAGGATTATTAGCACATGAAATTTGGTTCGCGCCGGCGTTAACTGTCGGTGCAGGAGTGAAGTTAATGCGTACGGTATCCGTTACAGGTAAACATGCGCCATTGCCTGTAGTTGTAAGTACAAGATTTACGAAACCTGATGCAATTTCACCTGCGGTTGGAGTATAAGAAGCATTTAATGCCGTGGAGCTCGGGTTGAACATGCCCAAACCTCCTGACCATTGACCTCCTGCGCAGAAATTGACACTTCCATTAAGAGTAACGGTTGAATTGTTCCCACACACAGTTTGATTATTGCCTGCGTTAGCAACAGGCGAAGGGGCAAATGTTATGTTCACCTGATCCGTTACAGCAACACATGCGCCATTGCCCGTTGAGGTTAGTGTAAGAGTTAGCGTTCCGGCCGCGATTTCAGCAGAAGTTGGCGTATAGGTTGCATTGAGCGTGGTGTTGCTCGGGAAGTAAGTTCCTGCGCCTCCGCTCCAAGCGCCTCCTGTTGCATTGAACACTTGGCCGCTTAACGAAATGATGCTGTTGTTAGCGCAAGAGCTGATATCAAGTCCGGCGTTAACAATTGGAGCAGGCGTGATGGTAATGAGCACCTGATCATTTACAGCATTACACAAACCATTTCCTGTTGTTGTTAATGTGAGAGTAACTGAGCCGGCGGCAATTTCACCTGCAGACGGTGTATATGTGGCGTTTGCTGCCGTGTTAGAAGGAGAAAAAGTTCCTGCGCCACCGCTCCATACCACTCCGGATGAAATGGTGAAAGAACCGTTCAATGATGCTGTAGCGTTGTTAGCACAAACCACAATATCAGCGCCTGCATTCACTGTTGGTGCAGGCGTAAAGAAGATTGTCATTTGATCGGTAACGGCATTGCATGTTCCATTTCCGGTTGTTGTTAAAGTAAGGGTTACGCTGCCTGATGCAATTTCGGTTGCAGAAGGAGTGTAAGTAGCATTTAATGTATTTGCATTAGGACTGAAAACGCCTAAACCACCGCTCCACTGCCCACCGGATGCAATACTAACCGCGCCGGCAAGCACCGTAGCTGCGTTGTTTGCACACTTGGTTTGATCGGGTCCTGCATTTGCTGTTGGTGAAGGACTAAATGTGATGATCATTTGATCGGATACGGCATTGCATGTACCGTTACCTGTAGATGTCAACGTTAGGGTAACGCTTCCCGAAGAAATCTCAGCAGGGGTAGGTGTATAAGTGGCGTTAAGTGCGGTGTTTGATGGGCTGAACGCCCCCGCACCACCTGACCATGTTCCTCCGGAAGCTACAGTTACAGATCCATTTAATGTAACGCTAGGATTGTTGCTGCATCGCACTACATCCGCACCGGCATTCACGCTAGGGGCCGGAGTAATCGTAATGATCATGTTATCACTTACTGCATTACAAGCGCTATTTCCTGTCGTTGTTAAAGTAAGCGTGACTGTTCCTGCCGTAATTTCTGCAGCAGATGGCGTATACGTGGCATTCAACGTAGTATTGTTAGGGCTGAAAGTTCCGGCGCCACCGGACCATACTCCTCCTGTAGCAACAGTTACAGCACCCGTTAAATTCACTGCTGCATTGTTTGCGCAAACCGTGCGATCTATTCCTGCATTCGCAGTTGGGGCGGGAGTAAAGAAAATGGTCATTTGGTCAGTAACAGCCAGACATGTTCCATTTCCTGTCGTTGTTAACGTTAGCGTGACACTACCTGCTGCGATTTCCGCTGCAGTAGGATTATATGTTGCGGAGAGGGAGTTATTGTTAGGTGCAAAAGTTCCAAGACCACCGCTCCAGGTTCCGCCACTCGCAACTGTAACTGATCCGGCTAATGTAGTGGCAGCATTATTCGCACACTTTGTTTGGTCAGGTCCGGCATTAGCTGTAGGTGGTGGTGTAAAACTAATTAGCACTTGATCACTGACAGCATTGCAAGTTCCATTTCCTGTTGAGGTTAGCGTAAGTGTTACATTCCCGGCACTTATTTCACTTACAGATGGCGTATACACAGCGTTTAAAGCTGTTGCCGAAGGCGAAAAACTTCCCGAGCCACCGGTCCATACACCGCCAGTTGCGCCGATCACCGAACCATTTAGTGTAGCAGCAGGGTTGTTCGAACAACGGACAATATTGGCTCCGGCGTTAACCGTTGGCGCAGGAGTGAATGTAATTTGGATGTTATCATTTGTAGCGTTACAAATTCCATTGCCTGTTGTAGTTAGTGTCAGCACCAGATTCCCTGCAGCTATTTCTGCCGGGGTTGGAACGTATACTGCGTTTAAGGTGGTGTTGTTTGGAATATATGAGCCGGCACCACCTGTCCAGATTCCGCCCGTGGCAACAGTAACAGCTCCTGCAAGAGTCACGTTTGCATTGTTAGCACAACGCGATTGATCGGGTCCTGCATTGGCGGTTGGTGCGGGCGTAATGGTAAGCGTCATGTTATCGGCAACCGGAACACAAGCGCCTGTAGAAGTAAGTGTCAGCGTTACTGTTCCTGCGGCGATATCAGCTGCGCTTGGAGAATATGTCGCGTTAAGCGCCGTGTTAGATGGAGCGAACGACCCCGTTCCTGAAGAGCTCCAGATTCCTGTTGTTGTTCCTCCGGCAATGTTACCGGATAATGTCGCCGATGTATTGGCACAAATTGTTTGATCGACACCGGCATTTACAGCAATAGGCGCCACGAACTCTGAGAAATATCCATATCTGCAGCCGGAAGATGCGCCACCATTGATGATACCTAATGCAAAAACATCTGCGGAATTTTGTACACGGAACGTTGAGTCAACGGGTACCTGAGTGAGGTTGTACTGAATGCGTGCTGCTCTCCACACTCCTCCGGTTCCGGGCACTACAACAAAAGATGCAGGATTAATAGTTGCTGTCCCGGGTCCAGTGATTGTAAAGTTGTTGACGGCAGCAGAACGCACGAGTAGGGTTATGAAAAAACTTTCGTTTGTGGAGCGCACAAAGTTTACAGACTGTGATCCGGCACAATTCAAGGGCGGCAATAATGCCATTCCGGATTCGCAACCGAATCCTGTAACGTGCACGGCGTATATAGGTTGCGAAGCACTTATAAATACCGAGTTATTCGCCGATGCAGACAAGTAATCCATGTCTACGCGATAATACTCGCCCGCGAATAAGGTGATCACCGGTGTTGGGCTACCGTCAAGAAAAATCTGCGTGTTGTTTCGAGTGGCCGTTATGATCACACTTTCGTCGCCAGTGTTGTTTAAACTACCCTTCACGGCGATGTAGTCGGTACCCAAAACATTCACAGGTACAATTTGATCACCCATTAAATCGTAACAGCCACCTGAGGGATTATGGTTGGAGTCGTCTTTAAGCGATACGGCGATCGGTTTATCTGCCAAAACAACGGCGCCGGATGGGTGTGTTGCCGGCTGAGTATAATTAGCGCCTGTCCAACCACAAGAGTATGTCTGACCGGCATTTAGTGTAATACTGAACTGTTGTAACGCGGGATGACCGTCAACAGGAACAGGAGAGTAAATGGTTACAACAGTATTATTTTGAGTCGCTACTATGTCAAAAGAAGCATATGCAAAATGCGGCGCCGCAAACGTGTGGTTGAAAAACGGAGCATGTTTGTGAAGTGGAATGTAGAATTCTGTTCCAAGAGCATTAGGGCCTTTAAGTGCCCAAACGTCTGTGTTGTTGGTATTGGAAACTTCATAATAGGCAGTAATAGGGGTCGTTGATTGGATCCTTAATCCTGTATTCAGTATCGTGTTGGTCGGCCTTGTTTCAAGTTGTGTTTTAAATGCCGTAAGGTTAACACGAGCTGAACGATTGGCTTGAACATTTACTACAATTGGAACAAATGAGCCGTTTGCCGGTTGGCTGATAGTAACTGTCGATGCAGCTCCGGTAGATGACAACAATAGAAATAAAGGTTCTCCACCCGGAGGATTGTGTAAATCGGTTACATCGGGCGGAGCAAGCCAAAAATCATTACCGCTTTGTGCAAAAGTAGGAGCCTGAAGTACAAATGCCAGCAGGAATATCAAGGCCCGAACAAGACGAGTAGCCGTTGAATTCATATGTCAGGGAATTGGTGTGAACTGTGTTTACGAATTCATAGCGACAATGTTTCAAAAAAGTCTGCCAACCAGCATACGCGTCCGACTAAGCCTCATTAATGTGCGTCGAAAAAGTGATTGCCTGTTTGAATTTCGAGTATCGCCTTATCGAGAACAGACACAGCCGATTCTCTGGATTCGCAGGTTTCCGGTTGTCGCATAACTTCATTCAGCACGTCGTGTATTTCCATAAGCGATGGGAACTCATAGGGAAGCACATAAAGCCTACATCCTTTGTGGTCACCATGCGGCTCAAATTGCATGAGCCACCATTTCCCTTCATACTGGAAACTAAACGCACAAGGCAACGCATGGTTGAAATCATCAACCTTGGCAAGTTCAAGAATTTCAAAAACCGCCAAATCGTCGGTGATCACATTCATGCGATAAAGTTAATTATTATCAATGCTGAGAACAGTCACCGAGAAACCTGACGCCCGTCATGTAAGCAACCTTTCAAGTGGAATAGTTTTGCCATTATGAATTTGCATAAAAAGTCGGGATCTGAACTTCGGAAGGCCAACATCAAAGATGTATTGGGCGAGTTGGAGTTATATATGCAGCCCCGCATCAAAGAAGCGGTGGATGTTGCGCAGGAGCAACTGCACGTGGCCGAGAAGTTAAATCCCGAAGATGCAACATTGCAATCTGTATTGCAAATCGTAAGTGATTTGAAATCAGCATTGCACACCCATATTGCTAAGGAAGATCGTTTGTTGTATCCGTTGATGCGTAAAGCATCGAATGGCACCTGGGTTGCAGCGGGCTCTGAAATTAAGTCCTTTGTTCAGGAGATTATCCATGAGCACAGTGCACTAAAGGAAATGCTCAGTCAATTACGTCGTGCCACTACAGATTACACTGCGCAGCCGAAAGCGAGTCCGTCACAAAAGTTGGCGTTTGCCCAATTGAACGTATTGGAGCAAGATCTGAACATGTTGTTTTACGTAGAAGAAGAATACCTGTTTCCTAAAATAACCTATACCAAATAGCCCATGAAACCCATTGTTTTTGCAACCGATTATTCTGATGCTGCACAACGTGTGATGCATTATGCTGCCGAGTTGGCGAAAGCTGCCGGTGCAGAATTGTTTTTATTTCACGTTTGGAGTATGCCGGTTATGGTGGCTGAAGGCGCTGTTGTTCCTGTTGATATGGATGAGCTGGAACAGGCAGAGGACAAGAAAATCTCTACACTTGCTGCTGCTGTTGCTGCGGAATATGGGATCACTGTTTCCGGTGCAGCTTCTCCCGGTTTTGCGGTAGACGAAATCATGGATTATGTACGTCGTTCGGAAGCGGGAATGGTTGTTATGGCCATGAAAAAATTAGGTCCTGTTGATCGTTTGTTCGGAAGTGTTGCCACATCATTTATGCGAGAGTCAAAGGTTCCGGTATTAATTGTTCCTGATGGTGCAGCATTTAAGAAACCACAGATCATATTATTAACAACTGATTTACACACCAAAAACGACTGGCATGAACTGGATGTGCTGAAAGAAATTGTGAATTATTTCCATTGTGGTTTACATGTGTTAAATACGCACAATCCCAATCAAGAGGCTAACGCCGAAGAAGCGAAGGCCGGTTTACGATTGGAGCAGCGCTTGCAGCAAATTCCTCACGTGTGGCATTTGCCCGAATCTGATGATATTATAAGCGCGGTTACTAAACTGGTGGATGAGGTAGATGCAGATTGGGTAGCAGCGGTTCCTCATAAGTTAGGTTTCTGGCAAGGGTTGGTGCATAGAAGTGTATCAAAAGACATTGTTGTGAAAGCCGATAAGCCGGTACTCATTTTGCCGGAACGACACACCCATCTTGTTGACTGATTTCAATCAGTTTATTCGATGATGACGGTCACGAAAAATGTTACGATAAGTAATGACATTTGTAACACCATGAAATTAAACTTCGAGTAACCGGGGTGTGTTGGCAGAACGAGACTGCCGGCGAGCGGGTGAGTTATTCGAAACATTAAATAGTCCGGCATCACACCCCACCGGACTTTTTTATTATCTTAACAAAACAGAACATGAAAATTACAATCAACGACACCACAACAATTAGTCAGGCGCAAGAAGCGTTTCACACAGCCTTTCCTTTCCTGAAACTTGAATTTTTTCGTGGAGAGGTTAATGCGGCAAACAGAATCGCGAGCGGAGATACGTTGTTGAGTAGTGTAGCTTCAACTTTTGCTCCGGGAGAAATGATCATTCATTCCAACGAAAAAGTTGCAACCGTGGAGCGCATTATGCAAGAGCGGTTTGGTTTAAATGCACAGGTGTTGCGGAAATCGGGCAACGTATGGTTGGTGACTTCTGCAACGGATGATTTAAGTTTGTCGGAGCAAAACAAAATTGCACAGGACATGAACACAGAAGTTCCTGCTGCAGAACCGGAAGATATTCACGAACAAGAATAATATTATGGAATGGATCGTATCGCATAAAGAAGAGTTGGCGCTGTTTGTTGTAAGAGCGGTGTTGGGCGTGTTGTTTCTTTTTCAGGGATACGATAAACTTTTTGGTGTCGGAATAGGTGCAACTACGGATGCAATTGCCGATGCCATGAAGAATATGATTCCGAAACCATTTGTGCGTTTTTCCGTTACCATTTCCAGTGCTATCGAGCTTGGGGGTGGTTTATTGTTGCTGCTGGGATTATTTACATATCCGGTTGTAGCAATTCTTGGAATTCATATTGTGCTCGTTTCTGCAGCTATGAGTTTTCGCGAAGCGCTTTGGGACATGCGCTTCGTTCTTCCTCGTCTGATGTTGATTATCGTGTTGTTACTGCTTCCGGCTGAATGGAATGTGTTCAGCCTGGATCACATGTTTTAAATCACATGTCAATTCCTGTCAAGCCAATCAATGATGTAGGGCTGAAATGTTACCACTGCGGAGACAGTGGGAATCCGAAGTCTTTCGTTTATGCCGATGACCATGCATTTTGTTGTGACGGATGCAAAACAGTGTATGAGCTGCTGAAGGAGAATGATCTTTGTACCTACTATAATATTGAAGATCGTCCCGGCAACAAAAAGGCACAAGAGGCAGCAAGCGCCGGGTTCTTATCGCTTGACGACGCAGAAATTTCCAACAAAATTATTCGCTTTACCGACGGCAATCGTGCTCGTGTTGTTTTCAGCACCCCGGGAATGCATTGCAGTTCCTGTATTTGGTTGCTCGAGCATTTGAATAAATTAAATCATGGTGTGATTTCTTCCACGGTTAATTTCCCGCGTAAAGAAGTGACGATAGATTATCTCGTTGGTGAAATTAAGTTGAGCGAGCTCGCGGGATTGATGAGCGCTATCGGATACCCTCCTGCTATTTCATTAGGAGATCTTGAATTAAAAAAGAAGAAACGAGCGTCGCATTCGCGCGTAATGAAAATTGGTATTGCCGGGTTTTGTTTCGGAAATATCATGCTCATGAGCTTCCCCGATTATTTCTCGATCGGAGATTTGGAGTTGACTCCGGGGTTGCGTCATTTATTTGCATGGCTCAATTTGGTTCTTGCGCTTCCCGTTTTATTATTCTCCGCATCTGAATTTTTTGTTTCTGCATATAAGACAATTCGCTACAAAGAGTTAAATATCGATGCTCCAATTGCGTTAGCAATCACGGTTACTTTCTTGCGCAGTGTGTATGAAATTAGCACAGATACCGGAATGGGCTATCTGGACTCCATGAGCGGCATTGTGTTTTTTATGTTGATCGGAAGATACTTTCAAGATAGAACGTACGAGAACTTATCCTTTGAACGCGATTACAAAAGTTATTTTCCGATTGCAGTTACCGTAAAAACCAAAGACGGCGAACACAGTGTTCCTGTTTCTAAGTTGCAGCCCGGAGATGAAATGATCATTAGAACCGGAGAATTAATTCCGGCCGACTGTACGCTAATTAGTGAACGCGCGAGTTTGGACTACAGTTTTGTTACCGGCGAAGCAGATCCTATTTCGAAATCACAAGGAGAGAAAATTTACGCAGGAGCTCGCCAAATGAATGGAGCCATTCATGCACGAGTGGAACAAGCGACTTCTCAAAGCTACCTGACGCAACTTTGGAACAACGATGCTTTTTCACGTAACAAAGAAGAAGAACATAAAACGTACATCGACTCCATCAATCGTTGGTTTAGTTTGGCGGTGATATTAACATCCCTGACAGCAGGAGTCGTGTGGTATTTTATTGACGCCACAGTTGCATTAAATGCTGCAACAGCAGTACTCATCGTTGCTTGCCCGTGTACATTATTGTTGGCTTCAACATTTACCCACGCAAGTATATTGAAGTGGTTGGGCAAATCGGGGTTGTATTTGAAAAATGCAAATACCATTGATCGTGTCGGAAGTGCAACAGCTATCGTGTTCGATAAAACCGGAACAATAACAGCCGCGCATGAAGCAGAAGTAGTTTACGAGGGTTCTATTTTGTTGGAGGAAGATGAAGCAGCAATTGGTGCGTTGGCCGCACAATCAGGGCATCCGCTAAGTCGTCGTCTTTCGGAGTATTATAACGAAGCACGCGAGCAAGTTGTTGTAGAACAGATTTCAGAAGTAGTTGGCAAAGGACTGGTTGGTTACGTCGGTGGCAAACAATATGTGTTGGGATCTGCTCAGTTTACCGGTGGTGAAGCAGGAGCATCTAAGGGAGCAAACGTTTGGGTAAGTAAGAACGGTAAGGTTTTGGGGAGATTTATTTTTCATAATAAATTCCGTTCCTCGTTAGGTGATGTTGTGAATGAATTGAAAGGAAACTATCACCTGGAATTACTGTCCGGCGACCATGATGCGGAGCGAGAAATGTTAACCGCTGTATTTGGCAATGAAATGAAGTTCAATTGTACTCCTGATGATAAGCTGGAGTACATTAAACAATTGCAGCACCAAGGCAAAAAAGTTATCATGATGGGAGATGGATTAAATGACGCCGGTGCATTGCAAAAGGCCGAAGCCGGAATTGCAGTATCTGATGGTGTCAATAATTATTTCCCGGCATGCGATGCTGTGCTCGATGCAAAAGCGTTTGAGCGTTTGCCACGTTTGCTGCGTTTTACAAAACAGTCACGCAAAATTGTTATTGCAAGCTTTGTTATCTCCGTGCTGTACAATTTCGTAGGAATTTATTTTTCCGTTACGGGGCAAATGTCTCCCCTTATTGCTGCTATACTTATGCCTGCAAGTTCGTTTTCGGTTATCATCGTAACTACTTTAAGTGCGGGCATTCTTGCCAAGCGCTTGAAAATTTCCCAAAACTGATTTCTATCATACTTCCCGTTGAGCAGTGTCATGAAACGAGTTAGATAGCGCTTCTACTTTTGGCTCATAATTCAATTGCTTTATGAGCGCGATGTTTCTTTTGATTGGTGCGAGTTTATTGGTAGCTGCGGGATTTCTGTTTGCGTTTATAAAAGCTGTTAAGTCGGGGCAGTATGAAGACGATTACACGCCATCCGTGCGTATGCTCTTCGATGATACCACCGATAAATCCAAAGAAGAAAATTCAAAATGAGTATGACAAATAATCAACCAATCGAGAAGTTCTCGTACGACAACAACATTGTAAAATGGTTTGCTTATGCGACTATTTTATGGGGAATTGTTGGCATGACAGTAGGTTTGTGGGTGGCACTGGATTTGGTGTGGCCTCAATTAAACCTCGGATTAGATTTTACCACTTTCGGAAGAACGCGACCATTGCACACCAATGCAGTGATTTTTGCATTTGTGGGTAACGGAATTTTTATGGGCGTGTATTATTCGTTACAACGCCTGTGTAAGACAAGAATGTTCAGCGACAAACTGAGTTGGATCCATTTTTGGGGATGGCAATTAATTATTGTTGCTGCGGCACTTACCATTCCACTTGGGTTTACAACAGGAAAAGAGTATGCGGAGTTGGAATGGCCGATTGATATTGCGATTGCAGGCATCTGGGTGGTGTTTGGTTGGAATATGTTCGGTACGATTTTAAAGCGTCGTGAGCGTCACTTATATGTAGCTATATGGTTTTATATCGCAACGTTTGTTACAGTTGCCATGTTGCATATTGTCAATTCATTTGAAATTCCGGTTACGTTATTCAAAAGTTATTCTTGGTACGCGGGTGTGCAAGATGCATTAGTGCAATGGTGGTATGGACACAACGCCGTGGCATTCTTCCTGACGACGCCATATCTGGGCATTATGTATTACTTCGTGCCCAAAGTGGCGAATCGTCCGGTGTATTCGTACCGACTTTCTATCATCCACTTTTGGGCATTAATTTTCTTGTACATCTGGGCGGGTCCGCACCACTTGTTATATACGTCACTACCTGATTGGGCGCAGTCTTTAGGTGTTGTATTCTCGGTAATGCTCATCGCTCCTTCTTGGGGTGGAATGATTAACGGCTTGCTCACATTGCGCGGTGTTTGGGATAAAGTGCGAGAAGATGTAGTGCTTAAGTTTATGGTGGTTGCTATTACAGCATATGGTATGGCGACATTCGAAGGTCCATTGTTGTCGTTGAAAAGTGTGAATGCTATCGCTCACTTCACAGATTGGATTATTGCACACGTTCACGTTGGCGCTTTGGGTTGGAACGGCTTCTTAACCTTTGGTATTTTGTATTGGATTATCCCTAAAATGTTCCGCACAGAATTGTACTCGAAGCGTTTGGCGAACATGCACTTCTGGTTGGGAACACTTGGAATTTTGTTCTACGCGATTCCTATGTATTGGGCAGGGTTTGCACAAAGCTTAATGTGGAAAGACTTTAACGACGACGGAACATTAGCGAATAAGTTTTTGGAAACAGTGACTGAAATCATGCCGATGTATGCATTGCGCGGATTGGGCGGGTTGTTGTATCTCGTTGGTGTAATTATGATGACATACAACATCATCAAGACCGTGAAAATGGGATCGTTCCTTGCAAATGAAGAAGCAGAAGCTCCTGCGCTGGCCAAGACATATGCTATTCACGGCAAAGAACACTGGCACCGCTGGATCGAGCGTCGTCCTGTACAAATGCTGGTGTTGAGTTTAGTCATGGTGTTAATTGGTGGAATTATCGAATTCGTTCCAACGTTTTTAATTCAGTCCAACGTTCCTACAATTGCGAGTGTGAAACCATATACTCCGCTGGAGTTGGAAGGTCGCGATATCTACGTCAAAGAAGGATGTTATACATGTCACTCCCAAATGGTTCGTCCGTTCCGTTCAGAAACGGCGCGTTACGGAGAGTATTCTAAGGCCGGCGAATTTGTGTACGATCATCCGTTCCAATGGGGGTCAAAGCGTACCGGTCCGGACTTGCACCGCTTAGGTGGTAAATACAATCACTCCTGGCATTACAATCACATGTTGGATCCAACGTCGATGTCACCGGGCTCCATTATGCCGGAGTATCCATGGTTGTTTGAACGCAAGATTGATCTGGATATTACCGGAAAGAAAATTAAAGCGATGATTACACTTGGTGTTCCTTATCCTGCGGGATATGAGAATCAGGCTGCAGCAGACGCGATGAAGCAAGGTCAGGAAATCGTTGATCAGTTGAGAAAAGAGAAAGTACAGGAAGTTTATCCTTTGGCTGCTGACGATGAAATTGTTGCATTGATTGCCTATCTGCAACGCATCGGAACAGATATCAAAGCAAAACCACAAACCGCTCAAAAGTAGTCGTATGAAATTCATTAATTATCTCACTTCTATATCAGGCATCGGAATTTTCCCGCTGATTTCCCTGCTGATTTTTTTCATCTTTTTTGTGGTGCTGTTTTGGTATGTGATGCGTGCCGACAAAAGCCACATGAATAATCTGGCAGCAATGCCCGTTAATGAAGATCAAGACAACACCAAAACAATCAGCAAACAGTAATACCGATTTGTATGAAAAGTAAAATCACATTTAGTTCCGTCTTTCTGCTCGTCTTAAGCGCAATTCCGGTTGGGGCTTATGCACAGGACAATGCTACATCAGGCAATGAATCGGTAATTGCAAATTTGTTATCGAATGGTGCATTTGTTATTATGCTATGCACCGCAGTATTGCTGTTGTTTGTAATTGTTGGCATGGCAGAAGTTGTTAAAGCAGGTGCAGCGCATCAACGCAATAAGATGAAGTCAGATCGTGACAAGAATGCGGGAAAAATAGCCGCAACAATTTTGTTCTTGATGGCGTCATCCGTATTGTGGGCTCAAGATGCAGCAGCAGCTCCTACCGAACAAACTGAACCCTGGTTCGACTATTGGGGAATGGGTGCCACCGCGTTTTTCGTTATGCTTGGATTTATTGCGATGGAGTTATTGATGATCTATCTCTTATATCGTTCGGGCATGATGCTGTTGGACAGAGAAGAGTTGAAGGAAGAACAACGCATCCTTGCAAAAGATGAACCTTCTTTTATGGAGAAGTTCAATGCATCAGTTGCTGTTCATGAAGAAGCAGCCATTATGATGGATCATGAGTACGACGGGATTCGTGAATTGGACAACAACTTACCACCATGGTGGAAATATGGATTCTATGTATGTATAGTATGGGCTGTGATTTACCTTGCACACTTTCACGTACTGGAGACCGGCAAACTACAAGCCGACGAATACAACGAGGAAGTAAAACGTGGCGAGGAGCAGGTTGCTGAATACAAAAAGAAAGCTGCTGATATGGTGGACGAAAACACCATTACATTGATGAGCAATCCTGCTGATATTAGTGCAGGGGCATTACTATTCAAAGAAAATTGTGTGGTGTGTCACGGCGAAAACGGCGTTGGTGGGCAGGTTGGACCAAACCTTGCAGATGCTTATTGGTTGCACGGCGGAAGTTTGGCAGATGTGTTTAAGTCGATTAAATACGGTTGGACCGAGAAAGGCATGAAGGCTTGGGGACAGGAGTTAAGTCCGAAGCAAATGGCGCAGTTGTCCAGTTACATTAAAACATTGCCGGTTGTTAATCCTCCTGCAGGTAAGGCTCCGGAAGGAGTGTTGTATTCCGAAAACGGTGCTGCAGCTCCTGTGGCAGATAGTGTTCCGGTAACAGATAGTTTGCCCGCAGCGGATTCAGTGAAAAAATAAAAGGACATGCAAGAGCAGAGGAATGATAAGGAGCAGAAGGAGACGAATTTTGATGAATCGTTTCGCGATAGTATTGCTACGATCAATGAAGACGGTAAGCGAAATTGGATTTATCCGAAGAAGCCGACCGGAAAGCTTTACACTGCGCGTGGCATAACCAGCATTGTTTATCTGATCTTATTATTTGGTTTGCCGTTTATTAAAGTAAATGGCGAACCGCTCTTTTTGCTGAACGTTCTGGAGCGAAAATTCATTCTGTTCGGCGTCATATTTTGGCCTCAAGATTTTATTCTGTTCGGGCTGGGAATGCTAACGTTTCTGGTTTTCATTGTTTTGTTTACCGTGGCGTTTGGTCGCTTGTTTTGCGGATGGGCATGTCCGCAGACGGTCTTTATGGAAATGATTTTCCGTAAAATGGAATATTGGATAGAAGGAGATGGAAACGAACAGAAAAAACTTGCCGCTCAACCTTGGACCGGAGAAAAGATCAGGAAGAAGAGTTTAAAGTGGAGCATCTTCTATGTTATCTCTTTTATTATCGCCAATACCTTCTTAGCATATATCATTGGTGTTGACGAACTTTTTAAAATAATTACCGAGCCCGTTGCTCAGCATACCGGCGGTTTGGTGGCGTTGCTAATTTTTACTACGGTATTCTTCTTTGTATTTGCATGGTTTAGGGAACAGGCTTGCCTTATTGTTTGTCCTTACGGTCGACTGCAAGGCGTAATGTTGGATAAGAATAGCATTGTCGTTGCATACGATTATGTGCGTGGTGAACCAAGACACAAACTGAAGAAAGGTGAAACAGAAGTATTTGGAGATTGTGTGGATTGCGCGTTGTGCGTTAAGGTTTGTCCTACCGGAATTGATATCCGCAATGGAACACAATTGGAATGTGTGAACTGCACAGCCTGTATTGATGCATGTGATGAGGTGATGGAAAAGGTGCATCGCCCCAAAGGGTTGATTCGTTACGATTCGGAAGAAGGAATCAAAAGTAAAACACCGCTAAAGTTTACACGCCGTCTCGCAGCGTACTCTGCAGTTCTTACTTTATTGGTCGGAATTTTAGTGACGTTGCTGGTTACACGTACAGAAATTGAAACCAAGGTTCTTCGTGCCGGAGGTCAGACGTTTCAGGAAAATGAGGCAACGCAGACAATCAGCAACTTGTATAATGTTAGCGTCATCAATAAATCACGTAACAAGTACAACATTGAATTTAAAATAGAAAATAAAGAGGCAAGTATACGATTGGTAGGCCAACCTATTGTTCTGCTGCCGGAAGGAAAAGCAAACAGCACCTTTTTCATTGACATGTCAAGAGCATCAATCGAGGAGAGAAAGACAAAACTTGAAATAGGAGTATATGCCAATGGCGAGAAACTTGAAACGGTAAAAACCAATTTTTTAGGACCTGTATCAAAACGATAAAACTATGAGCTGGGGAATACGAATTATTTTTTTGTATGTCGGATTTGTCGGCATGATCGTGTTTATGGTGATGTTAACCATGCGCGAAAAGGTAGACCTTGTTACGCCCGATTATTATAAACAAGAGTTGGAGTTCCAACAAACCATTGACAGCAAAGAGCGCGCACATACATCTGCTGCGCAACCAACAATTAGTGTGGTTGATGGGAATCTCGTGACAGCATATCCGGATAATAATGTGTCCGGTAAAATTGTCGTTTATCGCCCGTCGGATTCGTCTAAAGATTTTGAAGTTGATATAACGGTTGGAGAAGATAGTAGTCAGGTCATTCGGGGTTCTCGATTTGTAAAGGGGTTATACAAGGTTACTATACATTGGAACAAAGACGGGAATTCTCACCAAAGTGAATATTCAGTGTACATGCCATAATGATCGTAAGCGCGCTTATATTAGGATTGCTCGGAAGTTTGCACTGTGTTGGCATGTGTGGACCGATCGCGTTGGCTTTGCCTGTTGGCAGTGGAAGCGCCGGTATTCGGATTTGGAGAGCATTGCTTTATAACATCGGGCGTTCGCTTACATACAGTGTATTCGGTGTTGCAGCGGGCTCCGTTGGCGCTACCATTGCCTGGGCCGGAGGACAACAAGTGTTGAGCGTTGTTCTTGGATCGTTGATATTACTTGGTTTAGTGTTGTCCATGTTTGGCAATAGAATTCCTGCGCCTAAATCCATAACCGCGCTTATGACTCGTGTTAAAAATCAGTTGGCTCGCTTATTTAAAAACGGAAGCGGGAAATCAATTTTTGGAATCGGACTACTAAACGGCTTGTTGCCTTGCGGTTTGGTGTATACTGCATTAGCCGGAGCTACAGCTGCAGGAACTTGGACGGATGGTGCGCTGTTTATGTTTTTGTTCGGAATGGGCACAGCGCCTGCAATGACAGGTTTAATCCTTGCAGGAAATAGCATCACGATAAAGTGGCGCGAACGCTTACGTCGAGCCGTGCCGGTTTTCGTCGGAATAATGGCACTGCTGCTGGTGCTGCGTGGGCTGGGGTTGGGTATTCCTTTGATTAGCCCCGAATTTGCGCAAGAGGAAAGGTGCGTAAAAGCAGCGTGCTGCCACTAAACCTGACGCAGGTCATATTATTCGCAATTTGTAGCAACTACTTTCACCGGCTTATCAAATTTGTATGAACAGCGATCTTATTAAGAAATACGATGTGCCGTTGCCCCGATACACCAGTTATCCGACTGTGCCGTATTGGGAAGGTAACGACATTGATGCTGTTCAATGGGCCGACTCCGTGCGCAAAGCATATCGGGTTTCAGGCAATAAGATCAGCTTGTATATACATTTACCATTTTGCGAATCGTTGTGTACATATTGTGCCTGCAATATGCGCGTTACGAGAAATCATGCTGTTGAGGAGCCGTACATCGCACATGTATTGAAAGAGTGGCAAATGTACGTGGACATCATTGGGGAGCAACCGCAAATTGCAGAGTTGCACTTGGGAGGCGGAACACCGACTTTTTTTTCGCCGGATAATCTGGATACGCTGATTAATGGTATTTTGAAAAGTGCCCGATTTGCACCTGAAGCAGCATTAAGCTTTGAAGCGCATCCTGCACAAACGCTGCCGGAACATCTGGAAACGCTTTATCGTTTGGGATTCCGCCGATTGAGTCTTGGGGTGCAGGATTTTGATCCTCATGTGCAGAAGCTGATTAATCGAAAGCAAAATGAGATGCAAGTAAAGGCCCTGTCTGACATGGCGCGCATTATCGGATACACTTCCGTTAATTACGATTTAATTTATGGTTTGCCCGGACAAACGCTGAAGTCCATTCAGGATACGGTCGCAAAGGTTATAGCCATGCGCCCTGATCGCATAGCGTTTTATTCTTACGCGCATGTACCGTGGGTGCGGCCCGGACAACGTGGATATGAAGATCACGATATTCCTCAGGGTGCTGATAAGCGTGCCTTATACGAATTAGGCCGCGACATGTTATTAAATGCAGGCTACGAAGAAATCGGATTGGATCATTTTGCGTTGCCCGGAGATAAACTGTTGCTCGCTATGCAACAAGGCACACTGCATCGCAATTTTATGGGTTATACAGAACAACACACGGATTTGTTGTTGGGTATCGGCGTTTCTTCCATCAGCGATACCGGAACTATGTTTGCACAAAATCTGAAGTCGGTAGAGGAGTGGCAAAAAGCCCTGGACGAAGGAAAGTTGCCTTTATTACGCGGCCACGTGATGACAGCAGAAGACGTACAACTCCGAAAACACATTTTAGATATTATGTGCAAAGGCGAAACGGATGTTGATTTGAAAAACAATGAAATTCGTTTAGCAATTCAACGACTCGAGGAGTTGTCAAAAGATGGCATCGTCGAGCTTCACAACAATAATGTTAAGGTGACGAAAAAAGGTGTGGCGTTTTTGCGTAATGCGGGAGCGTGCTTCGATGCTCGTCTGCACCGCGCTAAGCCTGATGCGCAGGTATTTAGCACTGCCGTGTAATTCTAAGATTTTCAGAATCAATTCCTGCAATCGTGCTTATCTTTGTGAGATACCGCCTAACCGTATTTCATGAACAAGGAAAAAAGTTTGTTGGATGCATTGTTCGAACATGCTACCGAAGGCATTATCGTTTGTAATGAACGCGGTATCATTACTATGATCAATCCTGCAGCAACCAGAACATTTGGATACGATCAGGATGAGTTATTGGGACAATCTATAGATGTTTTATTGCCGAAACGTGTGCGCGACGGGCATCATAAGTTGCGTGAAGGCTATAACGAAAATCCGGCTCCGCGAAAAATGGGAGAGGGTCGCGACTTATTCGGCGCACGAAAAGATGGTTCCGAAATAATGGTTGCTGTCAGCCTTAGTCCATTTGAAACTACTCAGGGAAAATTTGTGATGGCGTTTGTCGTTGATATTACTTCACGCAAAAGAAACGAGTTGGAATTACGCATTGCACACGAGCAGTTGAGGCAATCGTCAGATGCAATACAGCAACTTAATCGTGAGCTAGAGGACAAAGTGCAAGAGCGAACGGAAGAGTTAGCCGAAGCCATTCAGCAGTTAGCGGAATCGAAAAAGGAAGTAATGTTGGCGCTGGAAAAGGAGCGAGAACTGAACGAGTTAAAATCGCGATTCGTTACAATGGCATCTCATGAATTCCGTACTCCTTTGGGAACAATATTATCGTCCGCATCACTGGTTGGTAAATACGAAACCAACGAGGATCAGCCTAAGCGGGAAAAACATATTGATCGGATAAAAGCTTCGGTTTCGAATTTGACAGAAATTCTAAACGACTTTCTCTCTTTGGAGAAACTAGAAGAAGGTGTAGTTCGTTGTCAAATAACGCAGTTCAACGGGAAGCAGTTGTTGACTGAAATATTGGACGATCTGAAAGGAATAACCAGGAATGGACAAACGATCGAACTGAAATACACGGGCGATGAAATGATCTTGGCTGATCAGCAATTGCTTAAAAACATTTTGATCAATCTGGTTTCGAATGCCATTAAATATTCGAAGGAAGATTGTTGCATTACTGTTGCCTGCAATAATGTAGACGGCAAATTAGACATTCATGTCATTGATCGTGGCATTGGAATTCCCGAAGAGGATCAGGAGAATATTTTTGATCGCTTTTTCCGTGCAGCGAACGCAGGGAATATTCAAGGCACAGGCCTTGGTTTAAATATCGTTAAGAAGTATGTAGAGCTGATGGACGGTTCAATTTCGTTTGTCAGCAGCGAAGAAGGCACAACATTCACAGTGAGTTTACCCCAAAACCAATAAGATGAAAAAAATTGTCCTTATCGAAGACAACACAGAAATGCGCGAAAATACCGCAGAGATTTTAGAGTTGTCCAACTACAAAGTGTTCTCGGCGCCAAACGGAAAAGAAGGCGTGAAACTGGTACAACAAGAAAAACCGGATTTAATTATTTGTGATATTATGATGCCGGAGCTGGATGGTTACGGTGTGTTGCACATGTTGTCCAAGAATCCGGACACAGCTGTTGTTCCGTTTATCTTCTTAACGGCAAAAGCGGAAAAAGCAGATTATCGCAAAGGCATGTCAATGGGCGCAGATGATTATCTTACAAAACCGTTCGATGATATGGAATTGCTAAGCGCGGTAGAAGTGCGATTGAAAAAGAGTGAAGCGCTGCAGTCGAAAATTTCGCGCAGCGTGGAAGGTATTGACGCTTTCCTCGATCAGGCTCAATCGTTGGATAGCTTGGTTAAATTAACGGACAACAGAAAGCTGCGTACGTTTCGAAAGAAGGACATTATTTATCAGGAAGCATCTAATCCAACCGGGTTGTTCTTTCTGAATAAAGGAAAAGTGAAGACCAGCAAGATGAATGATGATGGTAAAGAGTTTATCACATTGTTGGTTAATGAAGGAGAATTTTTTGGTTACGGCGCACTGTTGGAAAACGAAAAATATACCGACTCGGCCGTTGCACTCGAAGACTGTGAAGTGTATGTTATTCCCAAAGAAGATTTCTTCTCCTTGCTGTACGGAAGCCGTGAAATTGCCGCAGCGTTCATCAAGTTGTTGTCTGATGATATCAAGGAAAAAGAAGAGCGCCTCCTTCGTTTAGCGTATAATTCTGTGCGTAAACGTGTTTCGCAAGCGTTGATTCAACTCAAGGAGAAGTATGATGACGGGACCAAAAAACCATTCAGCATGGCAATAAGCAGAGATGATTTAGCAAATCTTGCCGGAACAGCACCGGAAACGGTCATTCGTACGTTAAGCGATTTTAAAGAGGAGCAGTTGGTTGAAGTAAAAGGAAGTACGATAACGTGGATTAATCCGGAGAAGTTGGCAAAAATGAAAAACTAAGCGCGGTTAGGATTTCGTTGTGCGTTTCAATATGCCTGAGAATGCAGTCTGTATAAGGGTGTTTTAAAAAGCCAATGAACATTATGTGTCTTTGACAAATCCCCAGAAGCGCAATGTTTCATATACGTACCACAAGTCAACATCTTTAGCGAATAGCCCTGTTTGTCCGCCTTGGTCAACATGCGTTCCGGGATTTACAGGAAGTGCGTGTCCCATTTTTTCAAATAAGACCATTTTAACGACGCACCGTCCCGTACTGTCGCGAAACATTTGCTGATATGTCAATTTGTTCTGATCAACGAGTTTTTGATCAACAACCGTATCCGATTTATGCCAATATAAGAACTGCAACTTCAGCCAATCTGAATTTTTCGGATGAACCGTTTTATCGCGGAGACCATGGAAGATGATTACAGTAGGCGGATTAGAAGTCGGATAAATGTTCCGTGTTAATGTTGCAGAGTCGGGTTTTAATGTGCCTTTCATCATGGCGGTGGCGTTTTTTAAATTATCTGCAACGCCGGCCGGTCCGCCGGCAACGAGAGATCCGGAACGAAAAACGTCGGGGTATTGTGTGAGCAAAATATTCGCCATGGCCGCTCCTGCAGAAATGCCGGTGATATAAACTCGCGAGGAGTCGGCTCGTTGTTTAGCAATGATGTATCGCACCATATTCACAATCGACTCCGGCTCTCCATCACCGCGGCGCTGATCACCCGACAAAAACCAATTAAAACACGAGCTTCCGTTATTCAACGGAATTTGTTGCGGATACAAGACAATGAATTGATGTTGATGGGCAGCTTTGTTCCACTCCGATAGTCGTGCCATATTTTCGGCGCTGCTGTTGCATCCATGCAGCACTGCAACAATTGGCATATTCGGTTTTGTTGTATCAGGATTGTAAACGTATAAGTTTAAATTTCCCGGGTTGTTGCCGAAGTTTTTGATGCGTTGAAGGTTGTTGGCTTCAATGTTAAAGAAGGCAAACAAAAACAAAAGGATATAACAGAAACGTAACATCGTAAATGCAAATTACGGATTTCGTTTTGGAATAAAGGGTTTACCTTTGCCGCATGAAAAAACTATACGCAACGATTTTTACTGCGATGTTAGCTTCGGCAGCATTTGCGCAGTGTTCGGAACTGTTCATCTCCGAGTATTTGGAAGGAGCATCCAACAACAAAGCCATCGAAGTTTATAACCCAACAGCTAACACGGTAAATCTTGGTGATTATAAAATTTATCGTTACACCAACGGATCTCCAACGCCAACGGATTCGTTACAGCTGGTTGGCACTTTGGCGCCCGGAGCTGTTTACGTTGCGGGAAATCCTGCTGCAATTGCAGCAATATTAAACGTTAGCGACACGGTGCATTCTATTGCATTTTTTAACGGGGATGATGCGATTGCACTCAAAAATATAGCCACCAATACTTTTTTAGACATTATTGGAGTAATCGGTGTTGATCCGGGGGTAAATTGGACTGTAGGAACCGGAGCTACAAGCGAGTTCACATTGGTGCGCAATGTAGGCACGCAACAAGGTAACACCAACTGGGGAGTTGCGGCTACCGAGTATGATGTTCATCCACAAAACACAACAACGTTTTTAGGTAGCCATACCATGACGCCATGCTGCGTACCACCTACCGGAACCATAAGCGCGGTTACGAATGTAGATTGTAACGGCAACGCTACGGGTAGTGCAACAGTTAGTGCAACCGGCGGTAATTCCTTCACCTATTTGTGGTCTCCGATCGGCGGTACAGCAGCAACAGCAACCGGTTTGGCGGCAGGAACATATTCGGTTACTATCACTAACGATTGCAACGCAACAACAACAGTAAGCGTTACAATAACTCAGCCGCCAATACTTCAAACAATTGCTGTTGCAACCAATAACGTTTCTTGCAATGGTGGCAATGACGGATCTGCTGTCGCAACAGCATTCGGTGGAACGATGCCATTTACTTATCAATGGACACCTTCCGGTGGTAACACAACAACCGCTACAGGATTAACGGCAGGAATTTATACGTTCACTGTTACAGATAATAACGGTTGTGTGCAAACAGACACTGTAGCAATTAACCAACCGGCGTCATTAAACGTTACGTTATCGCTTTCAATTCCGGATACCGTTTGTAACAATACGTCGTTGTTTACTTTAGGAGGAGAAAGTCCTGCAGGTGGTGTATGGAGCGGAAGCGGAGTTAGCGGTAATCAGTTTGATCCTACACAACAATTGGGCAATGTTATTATTACATACACGTACACCGATACAAACAATTGTTCGGGATCTGCCGTGGATAGCGTTTGGGTGGAGAATTGCACCGGTATGAACGAAGCCGTTGAATTGAGTTGCAGTATTTATCCGAACCCTGCTCAGGATGTAATTACAATTACCTGGAACAGCGCAAGTCCTGCACTTGTTACCATCTCTGATATTTCCGGACGCGTAGTATTAACGGAACAACTTTCGCGTAGTGGCGCACAAATGCATGTGAACGCACTTCCTGCGGGGACTTATGTGGTTCGAGCTACAATTAATCAACATGATGTAGTGATGAAGTTGGTGAAGTAGAGCCAGCAAATTTGTTATAAGTAAGAAGGCGACACTAGTGCAGTGTCGCCTTTTCTTTTTAATGAATTCACTTATCAAATCTTCACACCGATAACCAGCACATCATCCACTTGTTCCAGATCACCTTTCCATTTTTCGAACGTATCATATAAAGCTTGTTGCTGTTGACGGAAAGGTTTGTGGTGATTGTCAAGCAACATCGATTCAAATTGTTTGTACCGGAACTTCTTGCCGTTAGGCCCACCAAACTGATCAGGATATCCGTCGGTGAAGGTGTAAATGCAATCGCCTTTTTCCAATTGTACCTTATTCAAGGTAAACGGAACAGGGTGATGAAAAAATCCGCACGGCTGTTTGTCGGCTTTCATCTCTAACAACTCATTGTTACGAACAATGTAGAATGAATTGTTGGCTGCTGCGTAATGTAAAGTGTTGTTGGTTGTGTCAATACAACACAAATTAATATCCATGCCGTCTTTGTTCTCGTCGGTGCGTGCCCCTTGTTTCAGCGTATTGACAATTTTATCGCGCAACATATCCAACACCTCCGCAGGATTCTCGGAGCTTTTACTGTCAATGATTTCTTCCAGAAACGATAAGCCGAGAATGGTCATGAATCCACCGGGAACACCGTGTCCCGTGCAGTCGCCGGTAGCGTAATATATTTTATCATACTTACGATGAATCCAATAGAAGTCGCCACTCACGATATCTTTCGGTTTGAAAAAAACGAAGCTGTCCGTGAAGTATTGATTAAAATCTTCTTCTGTTGGAATTAACGCCCGCTGAATTCGCTTCGCGTAGTTGATGCTGTCCGTAATTTCTTTTTTCTGTTCAATTACGGTGTTGCGTTCTTCTTCTATGAGTTCTTTCGACTTTGCTAATTCCAAACGACTACGGATTTCATTGCGCGTTAAACGATAACGAGTACGAATGAGAAACGCACTAAACAACGCAACAGTGAAAACCAGCAATCCGCCGCTAATCACAAATTGATCTACAGTAAGCGAACTGTTTGCGACATAAAATGCAATGTTGCTAATGACCGTAATCGCCAACAGAATAAGGGAGTAACGAAATTCCCAATACACCAACATTCCCACCCCGATAAACAACACCATATACGCGAATGCATGTTTTTGCAAGTGCTCCAAATCCATTACGCTCCACATGTATGCGTTTTGAACCGATATGCCAATCACCAACACGAACAAGGTCATGTAGATATTTAAGCCGTGCCATTTTTTTGTAAGCAGGATACTTGCCGTAACACCGGAAACCGCCGCGCGGAACACCAGGAATGGAATCCAGTATTCCGGCATGATAAAATAATCGCTGGCGAACCACACCAAATTAAGAGCTACACCAATCCAGCACGTTATAATTTGAAAACGTTCGGTGGTGCGGTAGAACTCTTGTTCTACTACTTCATTAGGAATAGTGATATCGCGATTAGGCATTGCCAGATGCAATTTACGGATTAATAGTTTATTGTTGGAATTGCTGATTTCACCTATAGAAACAGCCATTAGAAAGTAATGTTTAGTGTAAACATTGTAAATGGCATCCGGTGGACTGAGCTTATCGAAGTATTGCTGCGTTGCAGTCGGTGCCCATGTCTCGCCCCGCCGGCGCACAAAAAAAGCGGAGAAGATCGCTTTCGCTTTCACTCTCCGCTTCGTTTTGCTCCCCCTCCTTCCCGATAGTTATCGGGCTCGAACCAGCCGCGATAGCTATCGCGGCCATGATTAACAGTCAATCCTTATACAACGACAATAGTTTGATGTTCATCTCGGGATATTTTTGCAGGTTTAGTTTATAGGTGGCGCTTCTCATTCTTTTAATATGGGCTTCAATAGCAAGTGCTTGTTTTTTCGAAGAGCAATTGATGACATGAAAAACCTCCCAATCATCTGCACGTGCAGTAAATTTTCGTGCTTCGGGGTCACGGTGAAAATCCAATCTCTCATTCAGATTGCCGGACATACCCGTGTAATATCTGTTGATTTTTTTAGAATAAAGGATGTAGACGACAAAATTCATAGCACAAAAAAAGCGGAGAAGATCGCTTTCGCTCTCACTCTCCGCTTCGTTTTGCTCCCCCTCCTGGGCTCGAACCAGGGACCCCATGATTAACAGTCATGTGCTCTAACCAGCTGAGCTAAGGAGGATCACCGGTTATCCGTTTTTATCTAAACGGGCTGCAATATTAGCAGGTTGAATCGAATTATGCAATACCTTTGGCAAAAATCACCATTTTTCATTCATTATGTCTCTTTTAGTTGTTGGTACTGTGGCTTTTGACGCCATTGAAACTCCTTTCGGTAAAACCGATAAAATCATTGGTGGCGCGGCTACTTACATTTCCCTCGCAGCTTCTTACTTCACAAAAAACATTCAATTGGTGTCTGTTGTTGGGGGCGATTTCCCTCAGGACGCCCTGGATAACCTGAAAAATCACGGTGTCGCGCTGGATGGTTTACAGATCAAAAAGGACCAAAAGTCGTTTTTCTGGTCGGGACGTTACCACAACGACATGAATTCCCGCGATACGTTGGCCACAGAACTAAATGTTTTGGCCGATTTCGACCCGGTAGTGCCGGAAAGCAACCGTGAGCCTGATTTTCTCATGTTAGGTAACCTGATGCCGTCTATTCAGCAAAAAGTGATGTCTCAGTTGACCAAACGTCCAAAACTGATTGTGCTGGACACTATGAACTTCTGGATGGACATTGCTATGGATGATTTGGTAAAAACCATCGCGCAGGTTGACGTTTTAACGATTAACGATGCAGAAGCACGCCAGCTTTCCGGAGAATACTCTTTGGTAAAGGCCGCGCAGAAAATTTTAGCATTGGGCGTTAAAGTGCTTATCATTAAAAAAGGCGAACACGGTGCATTATTGTTTAACAAAGAGCAGGTGTTTTTTGCGCCGGCATTGCCTTTAGAAGATGTATTCGACCCAACCGGAGCAGGAGATAGCTTTGCAGGTGGATTCGTTGGTTACCTGGCTGCAACGAAAGACATTTCCTTCGAAAACATGAAACGCGCAATCATCTTTGGTTCTGCAATGGCATCTTTCACGGTAGAAAAATTCGGCGTTGAACGTTTGGTAGGATTATCGCAACAAGAAGTGGACGACCGCGTGCAGGAGTTTATCGACCTGGTGCAGTTTGATATTTCCCTGGTGTAATTCGTCTAATACGTAAAGATTGTGATTAGCCGATAGACCAAGTCGAAACCGTTTAATTATACCTAATCGTCGTTCTCCGGCGGATTTAAATAATCTTCCAGCTCTCCGTTTTTCAAGCGTTCCAGCATAGCGAAATCGCCTTGTGCGGACGATTCGAAAAAATCAATTGCCGCTACACGTTGCCAATATGCAGTGCCTTCGGTGGTTTTGTCCCACAACAATGCGCCCTGAATGGCTTTATAAAACGAAGAAGTTGGGGTGTTCAGGATAGCAGCGCCGTTGTCCGGATGTTGGTCCAAAATGTAGTTAACGGCCTTTTCCTTGAGGGACGATGGTAAAAAATCAAGCCACTCACCGATTTCACGTGAATGTTGCATGGGGATGAGGATTAGAGGGATGATAAAGGTACGTGGTTTATTGCGTTTGTCGTACGACTCCTGTTATTTAACGATTTAATAGCAGGCCGCTTTTATTTACCAATATCTTTACGCTCTCTTTATGAACAAATCCACAGAGCGATTTCTGCTCGTAACTCTTGCTCTTGTTCAGTTTACGCATGTCATGGATTTCATGATCATGATGCCGTTGAGCAACTTGTTCATGGAAGATTTTAAAATTTCGGCGGCTCAGTTCGGCTTCATGGTCGCATCGTACAACGTGTCTGCCGGCATTGTAAGTTTTTTAGGTGCATTTTTTATTGACCGATTCGACCGTAGAAAAGTTTTACTCTTATCATATACCTTTTTCGTTCTGGGCACCTTTGCATGCGGAATTGCGCCCGGATATGGTTTTATGGTTGCAGCACGCATTTTCACCGGATTGTTCGGCGGCATTTTATCATCTTCTATCTTAAGTACGGTTAGTGATACGTTTCCATTAGAGCGTCGTGCATCTGCTATGGGTGCTGTTTATTCAGGTTTTTCTGCAGCAGCAGTGCTTGGTGTTCCCGTGGGAAGTATTGTTGCTGCACATTTCAGCTGGCACATTCCGTTTGTGTTTATCGGAGCATTCGGTGTGTTAGTGTTAATCGCAATTGCATTGTACGTTCCTTCATTGGCAGGACATATTGAAGAGGCGAAAAAGCGCAATCCTTGGGTAACGATTAAAGAAATTGTGAGTAGCGTGAATCGCTTGAAAGCATTGGGCGTTATGGCCTTGCTGATGATCGGTCATTTTTCCATTATACCGTACATACCAAATTATATGGTGGGCAATGTAGGATTGGACAAAACAGATATCGGTTACATCTACATGGCCGGTGGTTTGTGCAGTGTGGTGGTAATGCGCGTTGTTGGAAAACTGGCAGATCGTTTTGGAAGCCTGCGTGTGTTTACATGGCTGTCGGTGTTGGCGGTATTTCCAATTGTTGCTATCACCAACTTGCCTCCAATGAGTTTGATTCCGGTATTGATGATTACTTCGTTCTTGTTCATTTTCGGAGGAAGTCGCGGTATTCCCGCGCAAACGTTAATCTCATCAACCGCGTTGCCACATCAGCGTGGCGGATTCTTAAGTTTAAATGCAGCTACGCAACAATTGGGTTCAGGCCTGGCGTCATTCCTTGGAGGTTTGTTAATTGCAGAAGGACCTAATGGTTCCGTGTTGCATTACGAACATGTGGGATGGATGGCAGTATTAGCAGGACTTCTGGCTATTCCGCTGGCGATGAGCGTGAAATCTGCAGAGGCAACTCAAGTCACTACTGCCAAATCGTAAAACACTAACGATTTTTTCCCGCTGCCGGATGCAGCCGGTGTTGGAACAAACACGCGGACAACGGTTTTATTTCCGGGAACAATTTCTGCCTGATCGATATGTGTTTTGATGTAAAGCTTTTCTGTGTAGATGCCTTCAATCGTTAATGCAGGTTCAGGAATAACTTCAAACCAATGAAAATCGCCTTTGATGCGCACACGTCGCGATATTTTTCCAACGAATGGAAGATGTATTGACAAGCGCTGCGAATATTCATGCGGGCCGAAAACCAATGTGGTACCAACTAATGCATTGTAATTGTTTCCTGTACCGCTGAAAAATGCAGAAGGAAGTAAACTGGAATAGAAATCAATTTTGTTCCAAACGCCCGGAGCGATGTCAATGGACGACAAACGAATGGAAAGAAAAAATACGAGATAACTTCCCGACACGAAAGATGCGGTGAGCACTTGTTCCCCGTAGCTGCTTCCGTAAACGGCGCACATACCGATGTACTGAATTACGAAAATCAGAATCAAACCACCGGAGAGTAATCCTGCATTTCGTGCACCGTCGAAAGCGAGTTCGCGTTGTGAAATTGTTTTGGGTGCCGACTGATTCAACGCGTTATTCAACAACGATGTAAATAATAATATCTCCATCAAAAAGAACACGAACGTAATGATGCTGAATTGTTGCACCGAAGGATTCAACAGCCAGAAGTCATAGAAGCCATGAACGAGTGCTGCAATTATAAAACACACGGGAACGATCCATATGCGCGTTAACCACCGGAATTTCCACAATATAAATCCGTATGCAACAATGGCGCTTGACACCATGTGTGCAACAGATGCTGTTAAGGTGCGCGAAAAGATGACATCCAATCCTTCGACGGAAGAATACAATACATTTTCAAACAAAGAAAATCCAAGTCCCGCACAGCATGCTACCACCATATAATCTGCTGCTGTGCGAAGCTGTTTGCTGTAAATAAAAGTCACCACAAAAGCAGCAACCTTAACCAGCTCCTCGATAACACCTATGCCTAAAAAGCAATATAAAAAATCGTTAAGCAGCTCTCCGTTGAGGTCGAAGCCGAAAGTATAGTTATACACTGCATAAAAAATCCAGCATAACACAGAGAGCGCAGCGCCGGTAAGAACAGCATATATGTACAACGGCCACTTCATAGCGGACAGGAAATTCAAACGCTTCAAATACAGCATCCACACAAAAGCAGCAATAATTGCCGTAACGAGTCCCCAAACGTGCAAATGACTCATGCCTTCTTCGAAACGTACTACGTAGTACATCAGCACGTTTCCGGTTTTGAAATAATACTGCGATTTAATTTCGGGATGAACATGTTCTTCTGCGCGAGGATTATTCATCAATGCAGCAATAGAATCGTTCATATTCATTCGATAATACACCAAGCTCAAGCCTCTCCAGGCGCCGGGCGTATATCCGTTACACGAAATTTCTTTGTAGTAATAGTTAATCGCATCCGCAATATTCAAGTGATTGGACATGATTTCACCGGCCGCGTAATTGTAGTATTTCAAACAAACTTGTTTCACTTGTTTTAAATGCAAAGCAGCATTATCGTAATCATGCCCCGGACGACGTATGTACCAAAACGCCAGCATTAAATTTCCAAGGTCGCGTTGTTGTATATCAGAGCTTTCCGTGAGTTCGGTGTAATGCATAAAAATGCCGACACCTTCGCGGTCGTAAGCCCCAATTCCCGGATCGGCGGCAGCCTTTTCGTTTTGTTGGAAGTACTTTTCAATGCGCTGAAAATGTAGCTCCAGCGAATCGGGGTGTTGCGCTATTAATTGGGAATAGCCTTTTGTTTGCAACCAGGGCTGATTGGTACGAACGCCATACTTAATTTGTTCTTGTGCATCCGAGAATTTCGGTTCGTATTTGGCGAAATGAAAAATTCCCCAAACTACAAGCAGCAAGATGCCACTATACACAGGTAGGTTCCAAGCGCCGAGATCGTAAGGTTTGCGGTTAATGCGAATGCCTTCTCTGATATGTTGAATCAGAAAAGAAACCAGCATAATAGCCAGCCAGATCAAGATGACAGCGTAGAAGCTCAATACTGCAAAGAACGTAAGCAGACTCATCATTCGCAATTCGCGCAACAATACTTGTATCAGATTGTTAATGATTGGTAACGTAGTTTCATTTCCCTCACGAATACCTTAACTTGGTAGTATGAAAAAAGTCCATGGAATTTTCGCTTTACTCTTGCTCTTTCTGCAAGCGTGTGGTCAAACGGACACGACTAAAATCACAACAACAAAAGATTCTGCAACAACGATGAATACAACTCCAGTTTTGGATACTGCAACACTTGGGGCCGGCTGCTTCTGGTGTGTGGAAGCCGTATTTTTACAATTAGATGGCGTAATTAGTGTCACTTCCGGTTATATGGGCGGACACGTTTTGAATCCTACATACAAACAAGTGTGTGAAGGAACAACAGGACACGCAGAGGTTGCACAAATTGTATTTGACACCAATAAAATTTCCTTCGATGAAATTTTGGAGGTGTTCTGGCAAACGCATGATCCAACAACCTTGAATCGTCAGGGGAATGATGTGGGGACGCAATATCGTTCGGCAGTTTTTTATCATGATGAAAAGCAAAAAGAGAAAGCCGAGTATTACAAGAAGAAGCTCAATGAGTCGGGGGCGTTTGCAGCACCTATCGTAACCGAGGTTACAAAGGCAAGCGTCTTTTACAAAGCAGAAGATTACCATCAGAATTATTACGCACAAAACAGCTCTCAACCCTATTGCGTGTATGTTGTGAAACCTAAAGTGGATAAGGTGCGCAAGGTGTTTGCAGATCGGCTGAAGAAATAGTATTATGAAAAAAGTAACCCCAATACTAACGTTTCTTCTTCTTATGTTTTCATTTTTCGGTTGTGGCTCTTCTTCCGACTTGCCGGTAGTTGCAAGCGTGGACATTAACAAGTACGCCGGTAAGTGGTATGAAATCGCAGCATTCCCGATCAGCGCACAAAAAGGGTGTTCGTGTACAACGGCAGAATACACCGTCACTAAGGAAGGTTACATTACCGTGTACAATCGTTGTTTGAAGAATGGAGAAGTGAGTGATATTACCGGCAAGGCCTTTCCTGTGGAAGGTTCCGGCAATGCCAAATTAAAAGTACAATTCTTCTGGCCGTTCAAAGCAGATTATTGGATTATCGATTTGGACAAAGAATATCAGTATGCTGTTGTAGGACATCCATCGCGGGATTACTTGTGGATTCTGAGTCGCACTCCGATTATGAACGACTCTACGTACAGCGCAATTACCACGCGTGTAAAAAATCTTGGTTACGATTTAAGCAGATTGAAGAAAACGGAACAGAAGGCGGAGTAGCTGAATAATCCGACCACAGAGATTGTTTTATGTTCGCTTCTTGTAATGTAATTGCACTAATCCCGTCTCGAAGGATTTTGTATTCACTAATGTCCACCGCTGTTCCTGCCGACCATCTTTAAAAAGTCGTGTGCCGTTGCCTACCATGATAGGTATTACCGAAATGATCAGCTCGTCGATCAATTGATGTTGGAGTAATTCATTCACCACTTCTGCACCACCATCACAAAAAATCGATTTCCCCGGCTCACTTTTTAATTGTGATACCAGCGTCGTTAATGCTCCGGTGTAAAAAACAGTTTTCCCAACGGACGGTTTTGGTGTTCGTGTTATCACGTAAGCGTTTTTATCAGCGTGCGGAAAACTACCCACTTGCTGCATTACCCAATCATAAGTTTTCCTTCCAAGTATGACGGTGTCTATGGAGGATACAAAATCGTTGTAGCCGTAATCTTCACCTTCTTTCTCAACGATTGACAGAAAACTCAGGTCGTCATTTGGCTTCGCGATGTAGCCGTCTATGCTCATCGCGATGTACAATATTACCGGTCGTTTATTCATAGGTGAAAATAGTTGAGTTGAAGCCGACAAAATTAGAATACCGAAATCAATCCTTCGTACAAGAGGGACAAAATATCACTTTGGTAATTAGGAATTCACGACCACGATACATGGCGTATGTCTTCTTCACGTCGCTACTTAGTGTAGTTGCCTACAACTTATTAAATTGCTTTCGTACCATCGGATTACCTTCCGCATCAAGGACTGTAATAAAGTACGTACCGGGAATCCATGCAGCGCAATTCATTTGCAATGTATTCGTCGTGAGTTTTTGTGTGTGTATTAAACGACCTGCGATATCGCGCACTTCAACCGTTGCGTCTTGTGGTTCAACATCAAGAAACAAATTAATGATGTCGCGGGCAGGATTTGGAAACACATGTAATTGCGCGCCGGCAGCCGAAGACATGCCTGTTGTAATGTTAGTATAAAACACCACATTGCTCGCGTTGCCTGAGTTTGGTATGCCTATCGAGTCGCCCGCGGCATTGATGTCAATGTCCGCAGGGCTGCTGAGTCCCGTTAAAACGGGGATTGGCGCCGAGCTGAAGTTTGGATCGATGCGCATGAGGGAATTATTACTCCACGCTGTATAATACCAATAGCCGGCGTTGTCTCTGGTGATGCCGTCGATGTTAGATTGTGTTGTGGTGTACAGCGTGCTAATGGTGGAATCCGCTAAACTGATGGCTTGTATTGCAGCAGAAGATCCCCATGTCACGAATACGCAACGGTTGTTTGCGCCGTCGTAGTAAATGCCGTTAGGAGTTTTCACTGTTGTCGCCATTTGATTGAAGGTGCCGGCCAATACATCAACGCGATAAATTTTCTTAGCGGTGAAATCCGTTACAAACAAGAAGTGTCCTCCGTCAGATGTGATGCCGTTAAGAAACGAAGCACTCAAATTCAAGTTAAACACTTGATTGCCGGTTGCTAATCCATAACCACGCACACGACCACCGTCGCACACATATGCTACAGTGTCCAAAACTTCAATCCCGTGCGGTCCGCTGGTAATCGTTGTTCCGAATGGCGTTAAAGTGTTCGACTGCGGACTATAAATATCTACACGATTCGCTCCGTTTTGCCCGACAATCCAGCGGTTGTTAACACCATCGTACTCTACGCTTTCCGGACTACTAAACGACTGCGCATTTAGTTGAACAATGAGCAAAGAAAATAAAAGAGACAGGGCAGGGGCTTTCATGAGTTTTTATTTGTTGGGTTGAATTGACTCCACTTGCAACAACACATTCGTATGATGGTGAGAAGTTGTAGCGTGGAGTAATTTTCCGGTGAGTTTTACTTTGTTGTTGAGGTGGCGGCGCAATGCATTTTCGTCGCCTTGCAATTGCAGGCGCATTAATCCGCGCTCTGTTGTTTTTTCGTTTGTTGCTCCCGGATCGCCAATCACGTCCAAGGGCTGATCCAAAAGTAGAACGAGGTAAGTTTCACGCTGATCCGATTTGGCATCTTGTCCGGGCTCCGGAGCAGCGAAGCCGGTGTTTTCCTCAACTAATCCCGTGAGCGTAAAAACGTCGTTGTAGTTTCCCGTTTGAGCTTCACCGCTGCGAGCTTTTGTAATGTCCGTCATGTCATCACTTTCCAACGCAATTTTCCACACGCCATTCTGTTGTTGGAAAATAATGCGAGACGGATATGAGGCCAGTTGTCCACCGGCCATTACTTCTTTAATAAAACGAATCTGATAGCTGCCATCAGGCAAGTGTTCTTCCTGAACAAATTCTCTGATGCGTTGACTGTAATCGGGATAGCGCGAGAAATAATTTTGTTGCTTGCGAAATATTTCTTCCGCAGAAACTCGGTCGCCGTAATAGTTTACGGTATCAAAATAAAACGAGCGAGTAAGTGCAGCGTTTTTTAAATTCAATTGTTGCGTCCAGCTTTCGGTTAATGCCTGAAGATCGGATTCTGCGGGAGCGCTGTCGGCAACAACGCTATCCGTTTTCGTTTCATTGTTGGGTTTGTTATCGGCGCAAGACAACAAACCAACGGCCACCACTAAGAGAAAAAAACGTTTCATAAACTCTGCTAATCAGGCGTGAAGATACTGAATCGCGAGCGGTTTTAATGCACGTTTCGTTGGCGGAATTCCTGCAATCGCTCGATCATTTTTGCACGCACTTGCTCTTTCAGCGCAGGAATGTCGTTAATGGTTAAACCTGCTGTAGGAATGGGCTCTTCCCAGATCCCGTAAATAACTCCCGGATAGAATGCTGCCGGATGTAGAGGAGATAGTCTTCGTCCTGTATTAAGAACCGTTAATGGAGCAATAGGTGTTCCTGTTAAGACGGCGAGACGGAACGCACCGTCCTTGAATTCCAGCAAAGGAGGTTCTTCGTGTTTGTTGCGCGTGCCTTCAGGGCATAAAAAAACGGAAACGTTTTCATCGAGCGAAGCTTTCATGATCTCCAGACTGCGATGGCGATCAGCACGGTCCTTACGATCAACGGCGATATATAAATTGCGAATGATAAATCCCATAAGTGGCAATTTTGTCAACTCAGCTTTTGCAAGAAAACGAAATGTATTGGCACAAGCCACGGCATAAAACGGAATGTCCAGTTGCGATTGGTGATTGGCGATGAAGACATACGTTGTATCCCGATCAATCAGATGGCGATTCTTCACTTTCATGGGTGAAAAAAACAAAACTTGGAGCGTCATGGCCCAGGGGCGGGAAATCCCTTTATGAGCAATATGCGGAGCAGATTTTTTTGAGGCGAAAAGAAATACGAATGCATATGCAGTGCTGCTGATAAGTAGCGTGATGATAAAAATCAGCGCTGCATAAATTCCAAAGACAACAGCAGGAATGCGTTTCATGATTTATTCGCTAAACGATAAGCCTTTGGTATTACGTGCCATGTAGTTTTCATACAAAAGGTGAATGAGTCCGTCGGCCATTCCAATTTGCGGTACAAAAATCCGATCAATGTTGGCATTCTTCATGACTGTAAGAAAAATTCGTCCCGCAGGAAGAATAACATCTGCACGATCGGGGTTTAACCCCAGAATTTCAATCCGCTCTTGTAGGGTAAACGCTTCAAGAAACTCGTGCATCTCTTTCAGCTTTGCGTATGACAAAGGCCGGTTTTGTTTCTTGCGCGACATCTTAAATATCTTATTGATGTTGCCTCCGGATCCAATTGCATGTAGTGGTTGAAATGGTGCAGTTTCCCGCTTAATCCAATCTTTGAATTCGTTCCATTGTTCTTTCGAAACGAGTTCATTTAGCAATCGAATTGTTCCGATATTAAAGCTCTTGGAAACAGCGGGTTCATTCTTGGAAAAAATCGTGAGTTCTGTGCTGCCACCGCCAACATCAATGTACAAGTAGTTGGAAGCAGGATCCATGGACTCAGCAATATGATTGGAGTAAATGATTTCAGCTTCTTTCTTGCCGTCAATAATTTCAATCTGAATACCGGTTTCTTTAAAAACACGATCCACAATTTCTTTTCCGTTTTTTGCTTCGCGCATGGCGCTGGTAGCACAAGCTTTGAAATCTTTTACCTGATAGAAATCAATGAGATTTTTATACGCACGCATGGCGAGAATAAACTTCTCGATTTTCTCTTCGGAAATTTTTTTGTGCAAAAACGCATCCTCTCCCAAACGAATAGGAATTCGGACAAGATCTGCTTTTTTGAAAATGGGACCTGTGGGCGAGTCATACACATTGCCGAACAGCAAGCGCATGGCGTTGGATCCTATATCAATTGCGGCGAACTTCAACTTTTTTCTTCGGCGGCGTTATATCTTGTTTAGCAAGCCATCCGCGAATTACTTGTTGCGCTACCATCGGCTTTCCGGGTTTCTTAACGTACTCGTTTTCATGCGTTCCACCGGCATGACGCGCTTTCACGTTATCCTTCAACTGAAGTTCTAACAACTCTTTTAATTCACGCTGACTTTGTGGATGATAAATCGGAACCGCAACCTCTGATCGCGTATCCAAATTTCTACTCATCCAGTCTGCCGAAGATATGAAATACTTCTCATCGCCGTTGTTGTGAAATATGAACACACGACTGTGCTCCAGATAACGACCAACAATACTGATGGCTTCAATGTTTTCTGAAAATCCTTTCATGCCCGGAACTAACGAACAGATTCCACGCACGATGAGTTTGATTTGCACTCCTGCTTGTGACGCAGCGTACAGTTTGTGGATCATTTCCGGATCAACTAGGTTGTTCATTTTCAACCACATTTTTGCAGGCTTGCCCTTTTTTGCGAAATCAATTTCATTGTCGATCAGCGAAATCAATTTCTTGCGCATATTGAATGGCGACACCAGCAAGTGCTTGTAGTTGCCTGGTTTGAGGTTGTCGTTATAAAATTCGAATACACGAGCAACTTCTTCTGTAATGCGTGGATCGCGCGTGAGCAGAGATTTGTCGGTGTAGATTTTTGCCGTACTCTCGTTCATGTTTCCGGAACCTACGTGCACGTAATTCACCAACTTATTTTCTTCACGACGTGTGATCATGAAAAGTTTGGAATGCACCTTCAATCCGGGAACTCCGTAAATTACTTTAGCGCCTTCTTCCTGCAAGCGATTGGACCAGTAAATGTTATTCTCTTCATCAAATCGCGCCTGCAATTCCACGACAGCAACAACTTCTTTACCGTTCTTCAACGCGTTGATTAAGGCGTTTACAATATTCGAGTTGCGTGCTACGCGATAAAGGGAAATTTGAATCTTTTTCACTTTCGGATCAATAGAAGCTTCACGCAACAAATCGATGATATGATGGAAGGACTGATATGGAAAGTGCAGAATCACATCACGATCCTGTAACACGCTAAACATGCTTCTGTCGGAGCTGAATGCGGGATGATCTTGCGCCGGTGCAGGCGGCCACACTAATTCCGTATGACCCAAATGAGGGAAGGAAATAAAATCCTTGAAGTTGTGATAGCGCGAGCCCGGGATAATGTTGTCTTTGTTAATGACTTTCAATTTACGCAACAAGAATTGTAATAAATCTTGCGGCATGTTTTTGTCATAAACAAATCTTACGGGCATTCCTTTCCCGCGTTTTTTTACACCACCGGAAATTTTCTCCAGAAAGCTTTTCGACAAATCGTGGTCAATGTCTAATTCTGCATCGCGCGTAAGTTTGATGGTATACGCAGATGCTTTGCGATATTCGTGTGTGGGAAAGATGTGCGACAAGCAATAGCGAATCACATCATCTAACAACATGACGTATAACTCTTTTCCTTTGGAGGGCAACACCACAAATCGCGATAGTTGTTCTGTTGGAACTTCCATCAATGCAAAGCGATTTTTCTTGGTGGGATCAACACGCAACAATTGAATACAGAGATAGATGGATTTGTCTTTTAAATATGGGAACGAAGGTGCCGTATCCAACATGATCGGAAATAAATTCGGCAATACCTGTTCATCGAAAAAATCTTTCACCCATAATCCTTGCGCAGTGTCTAATTGCGACTCATCAATGATATGAATATGATGATCTTCAAGTTCAGCGATGATGTTTTTGTAAATCAAATCAAAACGTCGTGAAGCAGCTAGGTAGCGTCGTTGAATTTCATTCAGCAAATCTTGTGGAGCTTCTCCTAAAACATGCTCTCCCTTTTTTCCCAAATTGGCTACTCGGCGAATAGTTGCGACACGCACACGAAAAAATTCATCGCGATTATTGGAATAGATACCCAGAAAACGCAAGCGCTCAATTAACGGATTTCTCGCATCTTCTGCTTCTTGTAATACACGATCGTTGAACGACAGCCAGCTTAAATCACGATTAACTATTGGGGATTGCTTTTTCTTCTTGGCCATAGGGCGTAACGATTTACGCAAAAATAACGTTAATGGGCACTGTTATGCTTTCTTAACGATTGTTTAACGAATCAGGTTGTCGGGTTTTTCGGGTAGTCGAAATAGCGCATGACCCCATCTCCATCCAGCACGTCAGCCCAGGAGTCGGTTTTAAACGCGATTCCCGCAATTCCGCAGGTAGGAAGATTATCTAATGTCGCATTGCTGATGCGATTGATTAATTGTGTCAATACAGGATTGTGTCCTAAGACAGCAGCCGAGTTGTATGTGGCCGGAATACCCGCAATTACTTCCAGATAATCAAAAACAGACGATTCATACAAAGACTCACGCAGCACAATTTTTTCAGAAGGATAACGAAGGTGTTGTGCAAAAATGAGCGCTGTGGAATATGCGCGTATTGCCGGACTGGAAATAAATAATTCAGGAATTGGTACACCTGAAGCAGTCATTCGCGCGGGCATAAAACGTAAGTCCTGATATCCGCGGTCATTCAGCGGACGTTCAATATCGGCTTGTTCTGCATCTGCCCAGGAAGATTTAGCATGACGAATTAACCACAACGTTTTCATGGAAGGAAACTGTTAACGCGCTGTTTTAATCAACCAATCTTCAGGATTCATTTTTCCAACGCCACTCATCCACACTTCGAAGTGCAATTCTGTTTCACCGTTTTCTTCGTTGGTGATTACTTTCCCGATGTTCTGTTTCACTTTCACTTTGTCACCTTGCTTCACAAACACCTCTTCCAGGTTCGCATAAACCGATAAGTATTCCCCGTGACGAACAATTACAAGCCAACCTGCACCGGGAATATTGGTGATTCCTGTTACTTCACCTTCAAAAATGGCACGTGCCGGAGTTGAAGGAGTGGTGGCAATGTTGACACCGTTGTTCTGTGTATAAACTCCGCTCAACACCGGATGCGGATGTTTGCCGAATCGCTCCGTGATCGTTCCTTGTGAAACAGGCCACGGTAAAGAACCTTTGTTGCCGGCAAAGCTATTCCCCAAAGTTTTAGCTTCCGGAGTTAACTCAATTTTTGGTGGAGCTGTGCCGGACTTGTCTGCGGGCTTGTTGCCTTCAGGCTTCCCGATAGAGGTTGTTGTGGTTGGATTTTTAGGTTTATTGCGTTTGCGCTCTTCCTCTGCAGCTTTCTCTGCGGCGCGTTTCGCTTCAGCAGCAATCAAGCGCTGAATCGCAAGATCTATATCAGCTTTTTGCTGCTTCTTTTTCGCTAAATCGCTTTTCAGTTGTTGCTCTTTGGTTTGCAACTCGCGGTATGTTTTATCCTTTTCATCTTTTTCCTGAGCCAGTGTTACGCGTTCGCTTTCTTGTTCACCCAGCAACATTTTTTTCTCGTTCTTTTGTGTTTCCAGCATGCGCACTTCTTCGTTTAACGCCTGATGTTGTTCACTGATTTTGTCAGCTTGTAAGCGACGTGATTCGCTGATTTGCTGTAAGTATTTCATCCGACGATACGATTGATTGATATCGGACGCTGCAAACAGAAACATCATTCGCTGAAACGGATTGCGATTTTTGTAGGCAAACACGATCATCTGCGCATAGTTGTTTTTTAGTACTTCCAGATCTGCTTGTAATGAAGCGATAGAAGTATTGATGCCGGTGATGTTGCTATCCAGTGAAGCGATCTCGCGGTTGATCGTGTTGATCAATTGCTCACGGGTTTCAATCTTTTTATTAATAACAGCCAGTTGTGTTAATGACAACGTTTTGTTACGTCGTGTCTCCTTTAAGAGTTTATCTGTTTCTGCAATTTCAGCAGCCAGATTTTTCTTTTGGTTTTCGAGCGTTTTCTTGTCTTTAACCGGCGCCGTTTTTTTGGTCGTTTTCTTCTTGGACTGAGCAAGCGCAACCGGCACCGCAATTGCAGTGATCAGCATTGCGAGTACAAGAATACTACTTGCCTTGCTTGTTAGTATTGATCGGAGTGCAGTCATCTGGCAGAGAGAATGGAAATTGTTGAACCTGATTAATCTGAATTTTTTTGTACGACATTGAAAGCGTGGCCGACTTCTGTAAACCTTTGGCGTAGAAGTTAGCCTGATGTGGCAATGCTAAAGAATCTCCGGCATCAAAACCGGAATATTCCGCGGTAAAAGTTCGATTCTGTTCATCAAGAAACAATATGCTCAATATTTTAAACGTTTCAGGCGCTAGAGTTATTGTTTGAATCGGTTCGGATATTGGCTTTTGTCCTTCAAGAACTTTTTTAAGCTTTCGTTTTCTAACCGTACTTAATACAAAGCGACAATCGGTAAAGTTGACGGAGGAGCGCAGTTTGTCATCTTCATCATAGAAGGAGACACTATTTCCCACAAGCAACGATTGCATCATGTCAAAGTCTACATCTGTTCCCAGCATTTGACTCAGATAAGTAAAGTCACCGGAGAAGCAGGAGTTGTCGAGGTAGTTGACAAAAAACACGGAATCTTTCGTAATAAGTACGCGTGCGGCTTTAATGCCGATAACGGGATCCATTACGTTCATCCAGATAATACTGTCGTAACGCATGCGAAGTGCCACGTCAAAACTTACCGGATTGGCACTATCGTCTTTTGCCTGGCAATTTAATCGTGCTGACAACCAGTCGAATTTAAATTCACTCTTTCGCATATCGTTGACAAGATTGCGCGGCGCACGAGGTGTGAGTTTACAATTGGCTGTCTGAGGTTTAGGCTCCTGAATTTTCTTCCTATTGCGGCACGAAGTAGAACTCGTAACCACGATTACGATTAGAAAAAGAAGAATATGTCGTATCAAAATTTTATTCATTTGTCAGTAATGTTCCGCTGCTGATCTTGCGTTGAATTTGAGCTGAATTATTTCCGGCAGCTTGCGATTTTTTCCATTCCGCAAGGGCTTTATCCGGTTGATTTTTTCGGTAGTAGCAATCGCCCTTCAATTCCAATGCTGCCGGGTGATTGTTGTTTTTCGACAGCGCTTCATCTGCACGTTGCAGCGCTTCATCAAATTGTCCGTTACGGTAATTGATGCGTCCCGTAAGAACGATGTATTCGGCATTGTTGGGTTGTACTTTCAACAACTGGTCCGCGTACGTGGTTGCTTTAACCAACAGGATATTGCGTTGCTGCAGAGACCACGCATAAGCAAACTTTACATCATTAAGTTCAGCATTGCCTGCCAGTAATGCTTCTGCCTGTTTGTCGGACTGCGTAAATTGTTCTGCGTTTACTGCGGAAAAGAACAACTCTTTCTGTAGTTCCAGTTGTATCACAGGATCGTTTACTACAAATCCTATTCCTGTTTCAGCGACAGCAACGGCTTGTTTATATTTTCCGCTAATCCGCAACGCGCGGGCTGAATACAAGTATGCGGCCGGTTGTGTAGGATACAGCGATAGGGCTTGTTCTGAATCCTGCAGCAGGGCGGCATTATCTCCCAGCGCATCATTTGTTTGCAGCAGCATCAGCCAAACGTCCCAGTTATTGATGCCCAGAGCAATGGTTTGTTTAATATGTGGGCGTGCAGTTGCAAATTCCTTCTGTGCAAAAAAGTACTGCCCCCGGGCAAAATGAGAGAGCGCCGAAGTACTGTTAACGCGAAGCATGATTCGTGTTAAGGAATCCGTTTCTTTTTGATCTTCCTTCGACCGAATGCGAAGTGTTGAATCGTTCAGATAGTGTTGTACAAGATATTCATGTTTCAGTGTGTCATGTCCGGCCATTTGAAACGCATTTGCAGCAATTTGAAATGCGCCGGTCGGATCTGTTTTGCGCTTGTCGGATGCCAACAGTAGGCGTGGGCCAACCGCAGAAGGATTTAATTCGGCAACTTTCAGGTATTGTTGTTGCGCCAGTTCATTGCTGCCGATGCTCTCGTAATGTTTGGCAAGTGCTAACGGATAGCGTTGATCTTTCGGAAAGGCAGCTGCAATCGATTTCCAGGTATTGGTAATGCCCTCAACGTCGCCTTGTTTTTTATACACGACAATTTTCGAAACACACAAGGAGTCTGTCCATCCGAATTGTTGGGCAATACCATCGTACACTTTAAGTGCATCAGCAAGACTGTTGTTTCTAACCAAGCTGCGCGCCTGACGATAGCGCAGATCAATATTCTCAGGTTCTTGCTGTCCCATTGTTTTATACACAGCTGCAGCACCTGCATATTGTCCATTCGCCTCTAACATTTCTGCATGTCGCAATTGAAACCACCGGTTATCGGGTTGCAGGCGCGCCGCTGCTTTACTGTACACAAGAGCACGATCAGATTCGTTGAGCAAAAAACACAATCCCGCAGCTTCGAATTGCGCTGCACCGTTGTTAGGATTTTTGTCGATGATCTTGACAAATATTTCAAGCGCCTGCTTGTAGTTTCCTAACGACTTTTGAATGCAACCATCAATAAATTGCTCTTGCTCGGCAGCTTCCTTTGCGCTAATTCCTCCGGGACGATTCGCTGTGGTATCTGATCCTGACGCAGCGGATTTCTTGCTACACGAAGCCGCAGCAAATGCAATAATCAGTATGAATACACAGCGAATAATAAGCATGCTTACTATTTAATAATGTTATAATCACCAACACTCAAATCAAGAGCTTTTCCATGTATTTCGGCGTAATTCCCAATCATAGAATTAGCAATGCGCGCATCTTTGATTTTGGAGTGCGTCTGAATGATTGAATTTGAAATAACGCTGCTTTCTATTCGCGTTCCTGCTCCAACAGAAACGTGAGGACCGATAACACTATTGACAATATGCGCTCCGTTGCCAATGTAACAGGGTTCAATGACTGTTGTGTTTTCCAGCACAACACCATCTCCTTTTAGCTCCTTCGAATTGGAGATAAATTCAAGATAACGCTGGTTGGTGTAAACAGTTGCATCTTTGTTGCCGCAATCCAACCATTCGGTAACCTTTCCCGGAGCGAATTTTGTGCCCTTGGTTTTCATGTTTTCCAAAGCGTTGGTCAATTGGAATTCTCCTTTGTCGCGAATGTCGTTGTCGAGCAAATATTGTAGTTCACTGCGGAGATACGCTCCATCTTTAAAGTAGTAAATACCGATGATAGCGAGGTCACTTACAAAAGTTTGCGGCTTTTCTACAAAGTCGGTAATGTTACCGGAGTGATCCAATTTCACTACACCAAACGCGCGTGGATCTTCAATTTTTTGCACCCAGATAATTCCTTCCCGCGTTGTGTCCATCTTGAAGTCAGCCTTGAATAGCGTATCTGCGAACGCAACAACAACGTTGCCTTCCAATACCGGAGCTGCGCACAAAATGGCATGCGCAGTTCCCAGCGCTTCTTCCTGATACCAGATGCTGCCTTTTGCCCCTAAATCTCCGGCAATGCCGGTCAACATTTTTTCTACTTCTGCACCAAACGAAGGCCCGATGATGAATGCAATTTCTTCCACCTTTTCGTTGCACACTTTTGTAATGTCTTCTACAAGTCTTTGCACGATAGGTTTCCCGGCAATTGGCACAAGCGGCTTTGGTACCGTTAATGTGTGAGGGCGCATGCGTTTGCCCATACCTGCCATTGGAATAATAATTTTCATAAGCTCTACTTAAACAGTTGTGTTATTGTTTTCCTGTGTGACCAAATCCACCCGACCCGCGCTCTGATTCGTTGAGCTGATCCGTTTCTTGCCACGTTATTTGTTCATGTTTTGCAATCACGAGTTGCGCAATGCGTTCACCATCCTGCACCACAAAAGGTTCATTAGAAAGGTTGACCAGAATTACTTTGATTTCCCCGCGATAATCTGCGTCAATTGTTCCGGGACTATTCAGAACGGTAATGCCGTTTTTGGCTGCAAGTCCGCTTCGTGGTCGCACTTGCGCTTCGTAACCAACGGGTAGTTCAATGTAAAGTCCGGTTGGAATCAGGGCACGTTGCAGCGGTGCTAATGTTACGGATTCGTCCAGTGTAGCGCGCAAATCGAGTCCTGCTGCGGCACCGGTTGCATACGCCGGTAAAGCGTGTTTGGAGCGGTTAATTACGGGTACTTTTATCATCTTGCGAAGTTACCGATTTTAGAGGTTAGGTGATTTTGAAGCTCTACTGCGCGCCAGCAACTTTAAAGGCTTTTCCCGCATCCACAAGACACTCAAAAAAAGCACCAGCATAATGTTGCCGGTAATCAGATTAATCAAAAATGAATCAGGAGCAACAATGCGATATACGATGTAAAGTATTACGGCAAGCAGGATGTAAAATAGAATTTTAGAAACCGGATATGCGACCGGATAAAACTTCTGGCCGATAAAGTAAGAAGCTACCATCATACTTCCATAACACAGCAACGTTGCCCATGCAGATCCCATATAACCGCCAATCCACTCGTTTTGCATGGGAATCCACCAAGTGTTTAAAGTAATTGTGATTATAGCACCTGCTGTGGTTAACCACATTCCGAATTGTGTGCGCCCTGTTAGTTTGTACCAGATAGAAAGGTTAAAGTACATGCCGAGAAACAAATTCGCCAACATTAGAATTGGAACAACACCTAATCCAACACGATACGCCTCGCCCACAAAATATTGAATCCACGATAGATTTACTGTGGTGCCCAAAAAGATCACAAGACAAAACAACACAAACCACAACATGACATCTGCGTACATCGCTCTTGCATTTTCTTCTTTTTGTTTTGCGAAGAAAAAAGGTTCTGCCGCATAACGAAACGCCTGAATGAATATCGTCATGAGAATAGAAATTTTGTAGCAGGCGCCATAAATGCCCACTTGCGTTTCACCAATTCCTTCAGGCAGCAAGTACTTCAAAAGAATTCTATCCAGTGTTTCATTCGCCATTCCGGCAAGGCCTACAATAAGCAATGGCAATGCATAGCGCAGCATCTTTTTAAATAATTCACTGTCAAATGCACCGCGCACACGCCCCAATTCTCCCGACAGCAATACCAAAGTGATAGCATTGGCAATTAGGTTTGCTAAAAACGCGTAACCAATACCGATGTTCGGATCGTAAATGCCTGCTGCAAAAGAGCCCGGATTATTTTCGTAAGCGTGCTTACAATATCCGATGAAGAAAAAGTTGAGACTCAAATTCACCAGAATATTTAGGAATTTAATTCCGGCGAAACGAGCTGCTTTATTCTCTTCGCGCAGTTTAGCGAAAGGAATAGCTGCTATGGCATCTGTTGCAATAATGAGAATGGCCCAAACCACAAAATCTGCATGACCAGGATAACGAAGAGTGCTTGCAATGGAATCGGCGAAAAATAAAAACGGCAGCGAGAGAACAGCAGTAGAAATTAGCAAAGAACGTAAAGCTGTGCTGTACACGCGTTCTTTGTCGGGTGTGTGTGCCGAAAAGTGAAACAACGCGGTTTCCATACCGTAGGTGAAAATGATATTGAAAAACGAGATGTAGGCGTAGAACTCTGCGTTTGTGCCGAAGTCGGATGGTGCACCGAAAATGTACGTATAGAACGGCACCAGCGCATAGTTGAGCAGTCGCCCGACAATGGTGCTTAATCCGTACACAGCAGTTTGCCCTGCTAATTTTCTAAGTGCGTTCAAGACAGATAACCTCCAATTAACGAAGATCACTGAAAAAGTCAAGCCTCAAGAATGTTGTTTCGGGAGGTTTTGAACCGCTGAGCGTTGAAAATCAATGGGCAAAAGAAAGGCGGACATGTTGTCCGCCTGATATTATTTGCCGGTAAAGGCCGCTTTTCGTTTTTCCAGGAAGGCCGCTGCGCCTTCTTTAAAGTCTTCCGTACCGCAGCAACGCCCGAACGAATCGATTTCGAATTCAAAACCATCAGTCCCGTCTTTGTAGTGCGCATCCACACATTTCACGATTTCACTTACCGCGAAAGGTGCTTTGGTGATGATTTTCTGGAGAATTTCAACGCATTTCGCGATCAACTCTTCGGGTTTTACCAGATAGTTGCACAGTCCCACGCGGTATGCGTCTGCAGCGCTGATAATATCTCCGGTCATTAACAATTCTGTTGCACGACCACGCCCAATGTGTTGTGTTAAGCGCTGTGTTCCGCCGTATCCCGGGATCAAACCAAGATTTACTTCCGGTTGACCAAAACGAGCCGCTTCAGAAGCAATACGCATATGGCAGGCCATCGCCAGTTCGCAACCGCCACCCAACGCATACCCATTTACTGCCGCAATTACAGGCTTCGGACACATTTCAATCATTTTGAAAATGGCATTTCCTTTTTCGGAAAAAGCACGACCGCCGGCCTGATCCAATCCTACAAATTCAGAAATGTCAGCTCCTGCTACAAACGACTTACTTCCTGATCCCGTTACAATTACACCTTTGATCTCAGGGTTCGCGATAATATGTTGAAACGCTTGTTCAAGTTCACTCATGGTGGCTTGATTCAATGCATTTAATTTGTCCGGACGATTTACCGTTAACGTGCAAATTCCACCTTCAACTGTCAATAGGATATTCTGATAATTCATGATCATAATTTATTTAACGGGGCGAATATAAGGCATATTCGTTACCGTAATTTGGTTTTTCGACGAGTCCGAAAGTAGGGGGAATAATCGCAATAATGCTGCGGGAATTACACCGTGAAACTATTTCTGCAATAAGACGAATCCTTCTTTGAAATTCATAGTCACAACTTTCCAGGGCACTAAAATATCTTCTCCCAAAATACCGTACAAGGTGCTCAACGCGTCTTCTCCGGGATTGACTTGCGCGATACCTGTTTTCAAAATGCCGTTTGTTCCACCAATTTCGTATCGTGCGTGATTGAATCGAATCAATTTTGTTTTTTGCGTTCCTCCGGCTCCTCCAATTTTCCCTTCGGATGTCTTTGTTTTTCCTAATGAATCGTTGTATGCCGCAATGAATCGTGAATTGAAAACGGAAACACCGGCACCGGTATCAAATACATAGGCATGCGTACTTCCGAAAAAAGTTGCCGCAATGAACGGCATGTTACCCATGAATCCTAAATTTCGAACAGGAGATGAAGTTGTTTTTTCCGGACTGACAATGGTGCCGTTATCATGAATTTGAATCTCCTCCAATTGCTGAATGACAGGCATTCCGATGATGCCTCTGATTTTGTACAAACCGCCCACAAATTTCAGATCCGCATCAGGCAGAACGATAAACAGGACATTAAAAAATATGGCGTCGCCAAGTTCTAGTTTGTCGCACACCGCAAGTTCTGCGTTAACCCCGGCTCGTGATGAAGTAGCCACACGCATTGTTGCCCCCAGCATTCTTAATTGCATGCGTTTAGCCTCGGAAGCACTAATTGCAGAAATGTTTGCGCCGGTATCAAAGATGAAATCAGTTTTACGCTCATTAACCTTTACGGGAACTTTTATTTCCTGAGCGATATCACGATGAAATTTGATGGTAACGGTACCATTGCGTTGCACACGCTGTGCGGGTGTACTCTTAGTTGCCTTAGTGATTGTGCTGAAATTGTTCATTTCAGTGAGTTCATTCGGCGTTAAATACGACTTGTATTCCGATAAAATAATATCCGTGACTGAGTCGGCGGCGGCATATTGTGTTGCTCTGAAACTGTTTTGGGCGCGAAGCATTAATAAGTCCAAACGCAAGGAATCGTGCAGGCTCGAATGTGTCAGCGTGCTATCAATGATGCTATTCGCAAAGTTGGAAGGTTGAAAAAGCGAGGCTTCCCAGCACGAGAAGTAGTTTTTGTCGTCGCTGCTTAGATGTGGGGCATATACCGATAGTGAATCACGAAACATGAAAAATTCCGAATTCACAAGCTGACGGTGCAATGTCCCGGCGTGTTGGCTTTTTGCGTTACACCAGCACAGTGTAGCACACAGCAGTAGAGCAAATTTATTCATGGTAAAGGCGACTTAATTCTCTTCCAACTCCAGAAAAAAGCAAATGAAACCAATGCAACAGCAGCCAGAATCAGGAGCAACATTGACGTTTTATTTACCGGCCCCACGACAGGCAAATCGATTTCATTTTGTTTAAATCCTGAAACGCGGTAGTGTATTTTTCCTGAAACACCGATGGAATCTATCGTAAATGTGGTGTTTTGATCTGTAGTTAACTCCAGAGAATCTGTCTTTTTACCTGCGGCATTTCGCACGTATAACCAGGAAGCGTAGCCCTGAGAAGGCGTTAATTCTGTTGTGGAGGAGGAGCCCGGAGCTACAACGCTTGTGTCCGGTTGACTTGGTTCACCGCGCCACCACGTGCGGCTTATACGAATCACTTCATAATTATTAAACACTTTGCCGAAATATACTTCCAGCGTAAAAGGCTCGTAGTTTCCGGGCTCATCAGCTTGCACGGTAAATCCCAAAACACTTAGTGCAAGTAGTGCAAATAGTTTTTTCATGGATGATTTAATTTACGACGTAATTCCGTTGGCGTGAATCTTGGTCTGTAACTTGCATATATCTTTACAGCATGCAATTTAAGGATCGCTATCGATATAATCCCGAAAAAGATCTTTTGGGAAAAGGAGGATTCGCCAAAGTATTTATGGCGTACGACACGTTATTGGAGCGCCCTGTTGCACTTAAGTTTTTTACTGCCGAAACGCAACAACGTTACACGATTCTCGAAGAAATCAAGCGCGTTATACAATTGAATCACCCCAACGTCGTGCGCTATTATGATGTAACGGAATACGACACCAATTCTATTCACGGTACCCCGATAAAAATTCAAGTGGGTATTATGGAGTACATCAATGGCGGGGAAGTGAAGGATTTTCTTGCGGAGAATAAAGATCAGGCTACGTTGAATAAGATGTTGGACGATATTCTTCGTGGTATTGCCTACCTGCATAAGAGTAACATTATTCACCGTGACCTTAAACCACAAAATATTTTAGTGCAGGTGAACGATGGCGATGCCGTTGCAAAAATTACCGATTTCGGCATCAGCAAAGTGATGAATAGCGGAGGAACTGCAACTGTTGGGCTTGTAGGAACGCTGGACTATATGGCGCCCGAACAATTCGATTTAAAAAAATATGGTGAAGGAGAGAGTATCACGCATAAAGTGGATTTGTGGGCTTTCGGTGCATTAGCATTTGAATTAATAACCGGAGAGAAATTATTGAATTCCGGCTCGGATGGCGTTTCGGAAAAAGCGGTTTCGTATTTGTTGAATGCAGATATCGACGAACGTATTCAACGCGCTCCGAAAGAATATCATACATTGTTGAAAGCGTGTTTGGTTAAACATGCTGCTTCACGAATCGGATCAGCAAAAGAGTTGAGAAGTTTGCTTCCCGGAAATTCAACTACAGTTGCAGATGTGCGGCCTGCCCCAAGAACAACACAACCGGCAATCACTCGCAAAAGCAACTTTAAAAAATATGCGATTGCTGCGGTGGCATTGCTGCTGGTAACATCGGCAATTTTTTTGTGGTGGAATAGAGATGTTAAACAACCTGGTGTTGCGAAATTGCCTGTCAAAAAAGATTCTGTTATCACCGACACGGCCAAGCCAATTGTAATAGACAGCGCTCCGCAAGCGCCGCCTGTGGTGGTTTCCGAGCCACAACCCAATCCCGAACAGCCGCGGTATTTTATTATTGATGCAACAACAAATGCAATGGCATCTTTAATTGTCAATAATCGACCGCTAGGTGGTTTTGAAATTAATAAAGCAAAACGCATTACGTTGGATGCAGGGAATCACGTCATTAAAGTTGTTGGCGCAAACCCGGCAGATATCATTGAACGTAGTTATACCATTAAGCCTGGACAGTTGGGGACAAAGCGCGCTGAGTTCTTCGATCTGGTGCAACTAATTAAAGAGCGAGAGAAAAAGGAGGCGGAAGAAAAATTAAAGAATTGCATAAAATGCAAAGGGACGGGAATGGAGGAGTATGTTGTCGAAAATCCTTGTCGCACGTGCTTAGGACGAAAGGTTACAACACAACCTTGTCAGGTGCCTAATTGTACTGCAGGAAAAGTGGGCAACTACTGTTACGAATGCAAAGGCAATTCAATCTGGCGCGACTCCAATGGCAACATTCAGCGTTGTGCGGTGTGTAAGGGAATGGGCTATTTGTATGAAGACTGCAGGAGTTGCGAAAACGGATTGGTTAAAGCACCTTGTGCACCTTGCAAAGCATCAGGTGTTGTTCTCGGAAAAAGGACGTGTTTGCATTAATTATTTTACACGTAAAATTCCGGTCATTACTCCGTTAAATTCTTCAAGCGGTCCGGTAGGTCGACTGGCGCCAACAGCAACAGGCTTCATTAATTTACAGCGATAGTCAACTTGTATTGCCCAGTCGGGACTCATTTGAAACAAGGCGTTTGTAGTTGGAGCAGAGCCTCCGCCTGTTTCACAAGGATGGCCCGGTTCCGAATTTACTTCCATTATCTTGAAGTGTTGTCCTTTTTTTAAGACGAGCGGTTGTCCGGTATTATTTAAAATGTGTAGTTGACCACTGAATAAAAACTTAGTGTTGGGATCTGCAGTAATTGCGATAGTCGTGTCCTTGCCATAAATTGTTACAGCGTTATACTCCCACGTAAATACAATTGCATCATTTACTTCAAGCGGGTTAACTTTTCGTCCTTCCGCGTAACGGCCGAACACGAGGTAGTTGGATTCTTCAGCATTAAAACGTTCCTGATAAACTTCCGCATAACGATTCGCAAACTTACCCGAGATAATGACAAAATTTGAAATATGAAGTTCAGCTCCATCTTTCAATAAATAAATCTGTTCCAGTTTCTCCGGATCCGAATATTTCAAACGAGGATCATCAACATCTTTTTCGTAATACCAGCTAATTTGTAAGGTGTCGTGTTTCTTAAAAACGAAATCTTGTTGACGATCGGAAGTACGTGGGCGCAAGAAAGTAATAGTTACTTCACTTGAGTCGGGACCACCGCCGCCGTAGTTAGTTGGTGAGCGATGTGTTACAACAACTGAAGAATCGCCTGCTTTGATCACATAATCTCGCTGTGGCAGCACATAGTAATGACTTGGTGACACACAGTATTCGCTGCTAACGTTCCTGCAACCTTTGGGTGTGTGTGGTTGTGCAAAAGTTAAATCAGGTGCGGTAAACAGACCAAGGCAAAGAAATAAATGTTTCATATCAACTGTTAATATACGCGAACGTACCAATGTGCATTAATTTTCGGAGCGAAATTAGCCCAAGCATATTCATTACGCCCCATTGAATTTACATTTTGTTGACTGGGCCACGGATCACGAACAATAATAGTATGTAAACGTATTCCTTGAGGTGTTTGATAGTAAGAACAAGCAGTTGCAACTACAGCGTGACCACTGTTAGGGCCTGTCATATAACCGATCAACACCGGCCTTCCCGCTTGTAATTCCTGCACAATGTAGGCATCATTGGGACGTGTTTGGTAGCACACCGCTTGCACGCGATACTGTCGTCCGCTATTATCTACGTTCCAATTGTTGAGGTTGGCAGTAATTATCGGAAGCGAGCCCGTCCAGTTAGGCAGATTTCCGTAAGGATCCATCCCGTAACTTCTGCGCACAATTTGCGCCTGATTAATGTTGACGTGATAATAATTAAATATCATTTGAATACTTGCGGCCCAGCACCAGTTGGAGTTTTGTTGTGATGCGCTGTAATAATTGAATACTCCGCTTGGAATTCCAACATACGTGGGTTGGTTTTGCGCTTGTGACCGGGCACCAAAACACAAAATGAATAGGATGGGAAGGATGCGATTCATGATGGCGGGATTTGATGGTTGAATGTAGAGAAAAAATCCCGAAGCGCGGAGTATAACTCCAACGCCTCGGTTCTTCGGGGTTAAGCTATCTGCGTTTGCGTTTCATCTCACGATATACTTTGCGCACTTCTTTTTTCTTGCCTTCCGGATTGATGCTCAGATAGAATGTCTCCGCGCTTCTTAATCGTGATTTGTCCTTTGTAAGCACAGCCTCTTCAATGCCGGTCAATATTATTTCAACGGCTTTTTTATACACGATGTCTCCATGCTTTTCACTCAGCTTGTGATAATTTTTTCGTGTATAAATCGAGAATGGATCGTTGTAGGGCTGTTCAAGTATGTAATAGGCGTAGAAAAACGTATCAACCATTAACACTTCAGGTGATTTGTTTTCCAACAACAATGCGCTTTTTTCTCCAAGACCATCCACATCCAATAACTGAAATTGCAACATAACAATCCCGCCCAAAACGGCATCAGAAGAGTCACCATTAGCCAGGCGCTTCTTCAGCTCTTTTAATTCATCGGCAGTTCTGTCTTCGCCGCATGCGCGCTTAGCGAACATTAAAAATGACGTCGCATCTTTAAATCCTACTTCTTTTACTTTTTCTTCTCCCGCGGGATCAAAGAAGAAAGATGTTGGCAAATATTGCACTTCGTATTTAGCGCCAAAACTTTTTCCGTCGACACTTTCCATATCCACTTTAATGGCAACATAGCGTTCATTCATGTAAGCAGCTACATCAGCATCCATAAAGGTTGTTGCAGCCATTTGTTTACACGGCCCGCACCAGCTGGCGTAAGCGTCTATGTACAGAAATTTGTTTTCGGATTTTGCTTTTTGAAAAGCCTCTTCCCATTTCAGGGGCTGGAAGTTGATACCTCCTTCAGCGGCGTTCGCGCGGCCAACAGCTACTATTAGCAACAGCGCATACATTGCGTACTTCTTCATAACGATCAGGTTTAAAAGTGAAGTACGAGTGTTGCATAATTGGCGTTTGAAAAGTGTAGTGCCAATTTCGTGCCAGAAAATTATAACGACCAAAATGAAATGCGGAGGATGCAGAAGCTATTTACAACCTCCCCGCCAGCACGCAGCTTCTCTTATACTTCTTCACTTCGCCCGCCGTATTAAAAGCTTCGAAGTAAATAACGTACATGCCCACACGCGCTTTGGTTTGGTCGTCCATAATGCCATCCCACGAAAACGCGCCCCCTTCTGTGCCGAGTAATTCAGCATTTACTAAACGACGAACTAATCGGCCCCGCGAATCATAAATCGTAACGGTTGCCACAAAGCCGGGTTGTGAGAACAAATAGTTAATGATTACTACATCGTTAAAACCGTCGTTATCCGGCGAGAACACTTCGTTCGTTATTGTAACAGCGCCGTCATCTGCCGAACCGGATGCATTGTATTGCGAGTTTACTTTTGTTGGAGTACCGAAGTCTGCAGACTCCGCAGCGGAGTGCCAGTTCGTAGCATCTTGCGTTGGGCGATTGTAATCAATACGTTCTAAAGTAACGCCCTTCGTGGTCTGCAATAAGGGGAAATGCCATTCTGATGAATACACAACACGATCCACCACATTAAATGCAGTATCAGCGATAACCACAACATCTCCGTCAACATTCATCGAAGGAATGTTTAATTCAATGCAACGATTCGGATCGACGTTATTGTATTGACTTGTTACTTCTGCTGTTTTTTCACTTAACACGACAAACTCTCCCGGAAACAATAAAAATCCTTCCGGTGCAATTACTTCAATTTCCTGGTACACATTGGCAACCGTGTCTTGTGTGCACACCACAACTTTGCGCAAGTCAATTACTTTATTGGAGCGATTGTATAATTCGATAAAGTCAGTGCCGTCAGCATTCGGGTCGGCAAGCAATTCGTTAATCACAATATCTCCCGGCGCAACAGGCTCGGGTAATGCAAATGGTGCCGTTCCCGGACTTGCAATCGGATTTCCAAAGCAATCGGTAGCAACAGCTCCAACAGTTAATGTATATGTTATTCCTGAAACAATGGGTGACGGCAATTTCAGATCAATACGACTAAACGTTGGGCTGATGGCACGCACCTCAATCGGGCTGCCAATGCTATTATCCACAGAATAAGTAAGCGCGCTTACTAATGTTAAGCTGTCCATAGGTTCACTGAACCACACGCCGATACTATCAGCAGTAATTACGGTTACTCGCAATACGCGCGGCTGCTGACTGTCGACATTGGAAGCGCGGATGCTGTTACGATATCCCGGAGTTCCTCCCGATGGCGCATTGGATGCTGACCAATTTTGCGCGCTTCCGCAAGGATTGTTTGGATCAATTTGCTCCAACGACCAACCGCCTAAGGCTTTGGCGCTATTGTTATACCAGGTGTCATCGTAGCTGATGCTGTGCATCAATGTTCCGTCCGGTTTACGAATGGTAATTGTGCTGCCGGTGTTGGTTAATGAAGAAAAACTCGTAACACCACAGACGTTCAGTCCAACAAAGAATGGAGCGGCGGTAGTAGAAGTCATAATGATAAAACTATCCGCAGGTATAATGCAGTAGGGAATTGTGCGTGTAGTGGCTCCGGTTGTTATTGTCCAGTTATCCAAGCGAACAGGAAAAGCGGTGGTGTTGTGTAATTCAAAATATTCTTCATTGGGCAATGATACCGGAGGATCCGGATCGGCCATGATTTCGTTAATCACAATATCAAACGCTTGGAAGTTGTAATAAGCGAATGTTGTGCTTTGTGGAGCCGCTGCGTTTCCTGCACAATCAATCAAATTATTAAAGTTGATGGTGTACGATGTGGCATTAGTAAACGTTGTGCCGAAGGTTAATGTTACACATTGCAGAGTGGCAGTATCATACGTTAAGCTAATAGGTGCGCCGATTCCGGGAACATCGTAGTTACTCAATGTAAGTAACTGTGCGGGATCAATTCCTTCGTTAAAACACACTTGAACACTGTTGTTGCTTAATGCCCATGCAGATTGTACAATCGGACCGACAACGTCAGGAGAATTATTGAAAACACTATTTTGAATTCCGGGAGTTCCTCCTTGTGCATTAACTGATGCAATCCAGTTTCCTGCAGGTGCACAACCGTTTCCTGTTTGAGGATTGATTAGCTCCAACGTCCAGCCGCCATCATCTTTTACCGGATCACGAAACCATGATAAATCAAACGTTATTGAATCAATGGTAATATTATTATTGTCGCGAATTATAATATTATCACCTGAATTATTGAGCGATGGAAACGTGCTTAAGCCAACAGTAGGCCCAAATGGTGTAAACAGCGCAGTGTCTGAATTGGCGCATAAAATAACATATCCACCTGCCGGAATGATGTAAGCAGGAATTGTACCTGTGCTTGAACCATCGGTCAACTTCCATCCGCTTAAACTGAAATTATTAGCGGTTCGGTTATGAAGTTCAACAAATTCTGTGTTCGGCAATCCGACAACAGGAGAAGGATCCGACATAAATTCATTAATAATAACATCGCGATATCCTGCACCAACAACAGGTAGCCATACAAAGTTCGACGTGCCGTTAACCAAAGCATTGCCAGCAACATCTTGAACACCATTCACAGTGACAGTATAGTTTGTTGCGCTAACAAATGAATTGGCAAAAGTTAAATGCACTAAGGAAGGGTTGCTGACATCGCGAACAGCCGTTAACGGATTTCCGATACTATTGTTGACAGAGTAATTTCCCGGAATTTGTGATGTCGTTAAATCGACAGGCTCGTTGAACAACACATCCAACTGCGTTGCAGAAAGAGCAGTGGAAGAAACAATAGTTGGAGGTGTTGTGTCCACAATGATTGGTCCCACATACACATCGTCAAAATAGAAACGATTGATGTTCGAAATGGTATATCGACACCACACGCCACAATAGTTGGAAGTAGTGAAGGTGTTATTTGTTACTGTACCTTCTTGAACGAAGTTTGAACCTCCGGTAGTATCGGAATACAAATTCCAAACACCCGCAGCACTTCTGGTAATTTTAACTTTTACAACGTTATTGCTGTAGGAAACACGACTGTTAATGCCATCGATAATTTTCGTGTGCGTGGTTCCGCTTTGTTCCCATAAATCTACACTGTCAAAACTGCCGTTTTCACCCATACGAACATAATATCCGTTAACCGGCCCTTGTAAATTGATGACGTCGGACATTAAGTATAGTCGCACATAATTATTGTCCGATGGCGCAAAATTTAATCGCACCCAAAATTGCCATTCGCAATTGGTGGCAAAAGGACTCGGAAATGCCAGTGATGAAGTATCGGCAGCAACACCGTTCAGTTGCAATTGAAACGAAGGATTCACCGTAAATGCCGAATTGTCTCCGGACCAGGTAGGGTTAGTGGTGAAGTCTCCGTCATTAAAATTGTCTGTGATCTGAGCGATGGAAGATGTACCCATCATCAACAGACTCACGAATAGCAAAAGCCGCTGTATCATAACCTTCTAAAGATAAGGCATTCGGATCATTTAGAAATGTTGTGGCATGTAACTAAAAAGTTAATCCTTCGTTTGTGGAAACGAAAAAAAGAAACATCTTTGCACCCAACATGAACAGTACTAAGAAATGCATGAAGATGAAATCCGCCCAATAAGGGAAGGACTCTTTATGCACACTATGGATATAAGGCCCTTCCAACGGAAGGGTTTTTTGTTGAATATTAAAACAAGTAATTATGAAAATCGCAGTAGTTGGAGCCACCGGGCTTGTCGGAACAAAAATGCTGGAAGTATTAGCTGAACGTAACTTTCCGGTGACTGAATTAATTCCTGTTGCATCGGAACGCTCGGCAGGCAAGAAATTGAGTTTCGGCGGTAAAGAATGGACAGTGGTCACTCCCGATCAGGCTATTGCCGCAAAGCCGCAGATCGCGTTGTTTTCTGCGGGAGGAAGTACTTCGCTGGAATGGGCGCCGAAGTTCGCCGAAGCAGGGATTACGGTAATCGACAACTCTTCTGCATGGCGAATGGATCCGACTAAAAAGCTGGTCGTGCCGGAAATTAATGCGTCGACATTAACAGGATCAGATAAAATCATTGCGAATCCGAATTGTTCTACCATTCAGATGGTGGTGGCGTTGCAGCCGTTACATAAGAAATATAAAATCACGCGCATTGTTGTCAGTACGTACCAGTCGGTAACAGGAACCGGCAAGAAAGCAGTTGATCAGTTGATGAATGAACGTGCCGGAGTTGAAGGAGAGAAAGCATACGCGTATCAGATTGATCTCAACGTAATACCCCACATCGATGTGTTTATGGATAACGGCTACACGAAGGAAGAGATGAAGATGGTGAACGAAACCAAGAAGATTATGGGCGACGACACCATTCGTGTTACTGCAACCACGGTGCGTATTCCTGTCATGGGCGGACATTCCGAATCGGTGAATGTGGAATTTGAAAGTGAATTCGAATTGAACGAAGTGCGTAATCTATTGGAATCTGCGCCCGGCGTAAAAGTGGTGGATGATGTGAAGAATCTGCAATATCCGATGCCGTTGATTCATGCGCATAACAAAGACGAAGTTTTCGTTGGGCGTTTGCGTCGCGATGAAACACAGCAGCGTACATTGAACATGTGGATTGTTGCGGATAATTTGCGTAAAGGTGCCGCTACCAATGCTGTGCAGATTGCAGAGTATTTGATGGAGCAGAAGCTGGTTTAATTAAAACCCGAATCCGAGTCCCGCATAGAGTTGATGCCCGTCGCCTTTATAGTGCTTGTCGTTGGTCCACCACCAGCCGCATTTGAAGTACAGGCTTTTCTTTCCAGGAGTAACGCGTAAACCTGCGAAATAATAATTCCGCCAATCCTGAGTTGTGCGATCGAATGTGCGCCCCATACCACCTTGCAGTTGATAGCCGTAATAGCCAATTGCAGCACCACCGGCGTAATACATTTTTTGTGTAAAGTCGTTCGTGGCAATATCCGTTAAACCATAACCACCTTGGGCAAACAGCAATGCATAACGTCCAAGGTAAATGGGCTTTTCGTAGTTGAAAGAAATTTTCGTGAGCCCATCACCGGTTGCACCGTAAATAAAATGGTTTGCTCTTTGAATACGATAGGCCTTTCGAGAACTGTCCGCAGATGACAATGGTTTTGAAGCCTGCGATTCCGGTTGTTGTTCTTCCTCGCGTTTGGCTGCTTGTGTTTCTTTGCCGAAAATTCTTTTAATGTAGTATCCTTTTCGGTAACGACGTTTTTCAATGACGCACGAAGAAATAGTAAGCGCGCTTAGTAAAACGACAACAACTAAGAATTGATTACTCCTGAGAAGAGGATTCTTCATGAGGCGTGTTGTTCTCTTCCGGTGCAACTTCCGGAATGTATTTCGGATAACGTTGCAAATACACGTAAAACCAATATCCGACACCTGCGGAAATCAGGAACAAACCTAATCGCAGCCACCATGCCAACGGATGCTCTGTCGCGAACAATGCGGTAAGTGTAAGCAATACAAACAACAGCAATAGTGTTGTCAGCACACCAAAAAATGCGTTGGTGATTTTGATTTTCTTCTCACTTAATTCCACCTGAGGACCAAATAAGCGCGATTGAAAAATGATCAACAAGAATACCCCAACGGAAATGGCAGCATCGGCAATATTGAACACCGGTCGGAAGAACACGATTTCCTCTCCACCCCAAATTGGTGACCAATCTGGAACGGTTCCTTCAATTACCGGGAAATAGAACATGTCGACAACTTGTCCGTGCAACCAGCCGGCATAACCTCCGCCGTCGGGTAAAAACTGTGCAACGTTTTGATCCCACATGTCGCTGGCCCCGAAAAGTTTCCCGTAAAAAATACTGTCCACAATATTGCCCAGAGCACCGGTAAATACCAGCGCAACACAAATCAGAAGTAATGGTCGTACATGTTTTTTACTTAAGGTATAGAGGTAGTATCCGATGCCACAGATGGCAATAATTCGAAACACGCTAAGCAATAATTTGCCGTAATCGCCGCCCAGTTGCAGGCCAAATGCCATGCCCGGATTTTCTACAAAATGCAGGTAAAACCATTCGCCCGAAACGCGATACGATTCGCCGAGGTACATGTGTGTTTTAATCCACACCTTCACAAATTGATCCAGTGCGAGAACACTAAAAATGATGAGCAATGCTTTTCTCACGGCGCAAAGATAGGGTTGTGCAGCAAAGGGACGTGTGAAAATATGAGAAAAAGAAAGCCGCCCATTATTGGAGCGGCTTTACAGTATTTGAATTTAAAACTATCGATTCTGTTGCAGTTTTGCATCGATGCTCAGTGTAGCATGAGGCACGCTGCGCAAACGCTCCTTAGGGATCAATTTTCCGGTAACGCGACAAACGCCGTACGTCTTATTCTGAATTCGGATCAGGGCGTTACGTAAATTCTGGATATACTTTTCCTGACGCGCAGCCAGATGAGCCGTTTCTTCTTTGGAAAGAACATCAGAGCCATCTTCTAACAACTTGAATGTTGGAGAAGTATCGTCGGTTCCGTGATCATCTTTGTGTGATAAAGTGGCTTTCAGCAACTCGTAATCGCGAGTTGCTTCTTCCAGTTTCTTCGTGATTAAGTCTTTAAACTCTACCAGCTCTTTGTCGGTATAGCGCGTGCGATCATCGACTTTGCCGCCTTTTTTAGGTGCAGGTGCAACAGATTTTGCTGCAGGCGCAGGTTGAGCTTTAGGCTGTGGAGTTACTACCTTCTTGGGTGCTGCCGCAACAGGCTTTGCTGCGGGCTTTACAGCCTTGGCAGCAGGTTTTGCAGCTTTAGCTACCGGTTTTTTGGCAACGGCTTTCGTTGCTTTAGGAGCTGCTTTTTTAACAGGCGTTTTCGACGCACTTGCTTTTTTAGCAGCAGGTTTCGCTTTCACATTCTTCGCGGCCGGCTTCTTTGCAGCTTTAGCAGCTCCCGTTTTTTTAGCGGGAGCCGCCTTTTTCACTGCTTTTTTTGCCGGCTTAGAAGCTTTTACTGCTTTTTTAGGAGCAGCCTTCTTAGTTACCTTCTTCTTAGCCATTGTGTGTGTTGTAAATAAAAGAGTCTGATATTAAAAATGATCGAAAGCTCCGCGCGCATCCTCGTCAGAACCACCATCATCACTTACATCGGGCATGTCGTCGTTCAAATCAACGTCATCCGTGATCAAGTCGTCGGACTCAACAATCGGAGCCGGCTTGATGATTTCCTCCACCACCGGTTTTGGTGCTGCAGGTTTTGGTGTTACTACGGGTTTAGCTTTTGGAGCTGCTACAGGTTTAGCTTTTGGAGCGGGAGCTGCTTTTTTAACTACAGGCTTAGGAGCCGGAGCCGCTTTCTTTACCGGCTTCGCAACTTTTTTAGGAGCCGCTTTCTTTGCTACAGGTTTTGCAACTTTTTTAGGAGCTGCTTTTTTAGCTGTTGCTTTCTTTGCAGGCTTCGCAACTTTTTTAGGAGCTGCCTTTTTTGCTGTAGCCTTTTTTACCGGCTTCGCCGCTTTTTTAGTTGCTTTCTTTGGAGCCGCCTTTTTTGCAGGCTTCGCAACTTTTTTAGGAGCCGCTTTTTTCGCTGTTGCTTTCTTAGCAGACTTTGCCGCCTTTTTAGGAGCCGCCTTCTTCGCTGTCTTCTTCACGGCTGCTTTCTTTGCAGGCTTCGCTTTCTTAGCGGTGTTGCCTTTTTTAGCTTTTTTTGCCATGGGTTACGGAGGTTTAGTTGTGTTTGGTTATGTGTACTAAAGTTTGAATTTCCTCATCAACAGCAATAGTTTCGGCGCTTGCGTTCTCCATTGCTGAAACCAGATCAAGCGATGTTGCTAAGGTTTCCGAGCAAATATAGTCGAAATTATTTCTCACTGCAGCAATTAGCAAATCATGCGTAAGAATCTTTACGTCAATACGATCAGTCACCTCAAAATCTTTGTCTTTTCGTAAGTTCTGGATACGATTGATCAGTTCGCGCGCTATCCCCTCTTCCTTCAACTGCTCGGTAATCGTGACATCCAGGGCAACGGTCAGTCGTCCTTCTACTGCTACTAGCCAGCCGGGAAGGTCATCTACCAATATTTCAACTTCGCTGCGTTCTACGCGGATCGTGTCTCCATCCGGCGTCAAATCCACATATCCCGCGGTTTCCAAAGAAGCAATTTGCTCTTGCGTAAATGCCGCAAATGCCGCCGCCGCCGACTTCATGTGCTTACCGAGCTTTTTGCCTAAAGCCTTAAAATCGGGTTTTACTTTCTTTACAAAAATGCCGGATTCGGTTACGTATTCAATCTGTTTGATGTTGGTTTCCGCTAATATGAGGTGAGCAACATCTTCCACACGGCGCTTAAATTCTTGGTCCAAAACCGGCAACATGATGCGTTGCAACGGTTGACGGACACGAATGTTCACCTTTTTACGCAATGATAATGTCAATGAACTGATGCGTTGTGCCAATTCCATGCGCTCTTCCAAATCCGTGTCAATCAAATGATTCTCACCGCCACTCAGATACGATAAATGAACGGAATCGCTTCCCGGCTGAACATTGCGATACAACCAATCACTGAAGAATGGCGCGAACGGGCTCATCAATTGCGCTACACGCGTTAAACACTCGTGTAAAGTTTGGTAAGCGGCTTGTTTGTCTTTTAAGGATTCGCCGGTTTCTGTTGTACCGCGAACCGACCAAAAACGGCGACGTGAAAGACGTACGTACCAATTCGACAAATGCTCATCCACGAAACTGTCGATAGCGCGTGCTGCAGGTGTTGGATCGTAATCGTTCAGTTTTTCCTGCACCAGATTGGTTAAGCTGTTTAATTTCGAGATGATCCAGCGATCCAATTCAGGGCGTTGTTCCACCGGAATAGGCGTGGAAGTTTTTGCGTCAAATCCGTCGATATTGGCGTACAACGCAAAGAATGAATACGTGTTATAAAGCGTACCGAAAAACTTGCGTTGAACTTCTGTAATGCCGTCCTGGTCAAATTTCAAATTGTCCCATGGCGATGCATTGGTAACCATGTACCAGCGAACGGCATCAGGACCGTATTGCGGAAGTGTTATGAACGGATCTACAGCATTGCCCAATCGTTTGGACATTTTGTTGCCGTTTTTATCCAACACCAATCCGTTGGAGATTACATTTTTATACGCCACACTGTCGAACAACATGACGCCGATAGCGTGCAATGTATAGAACCATCCACGAGTTTGATCAACGCCTTCTGCAATAAAATCAGCAGGGAAGTATTTGCGCTCGTCTACTAATGCTTTGTTCTCGAATGGATAATGCAATTGCGCATACGGCATTGCCCCTGAATCAAACCAAACGTCGATGAGATCCGGAGAACGGAACAGTTTTTTTCCGTTACGTTCCAATACAATTTCATCCGCGTACGGACGGTGTAAATCGAAGCAGGAATAGTTTTCCTTGCTGAAGTTCCCGGGAACAAAGGCTTGCAGCGGATTCGCCGTCATAAAACCTGCTTGCACGGCGCGGTCGATTTCTGCTTTTAATTCTTCCGCACTACCCACACAAATTTGTTCGCTGCCATCTTCGCTAATCCATATCGGCAAAGGAATTCCCCAATAACGGGAGCGTGATAAATTCCAGTCTTGCAAATTATTCAGCCACTCCCCAAAACGTCCGGTTCCGGTACTTTCCGGCTTCCAGTTGATTGTTTTATTCAACTCGGCCATGCGTTCTTTCAGCGCGGAAGCCTTGATAAACCAACTGTCCAGCGGATAGTACAAAACAGGCTTGTCGGTGCGCCAGCAATGCGGGTAATTGTGTTCGTAAGATTCTTTCTTGAACAATTTACCTTCTACCTGCAGTTTTAAAATGATGCGATCGTCAACGCTGAGGTATTGTAATTTCGAGGTGTCAGAAATCACAAACTTCATGTATTCCTTCTGCTTCGCAACTTCTTCCGCTTTCTGTGCATCCGACAGATAGGCTTCTTTCACATATTCTCCGGCCAGCCCGAATTTTTCATCTTTCACTTCGGGACGGAAACGCCCTTGCAAATCTACTAGCGGAACAGCTTTACCGTTTTCGTCCAACACCAACATCGGCGGAACACCCGCTGCTTTAGCTGCGCGCATGTCATCCGCCCCAAAGGTTGGGGCAATGTGCACTATTCCGGTACCATCTTCGGTCGTTACAAAGTCGCCGGCAATTACGCGAAATGCTTGCTCTGCGTTTTCATGCGGTTGTGCGTAAGGCAACAACTGCTCGTAACGTAAGCCGACTAATTCTGAACCTTTGATTTTAGCGATGGCCTTAAATGGAATAGCCTTGTCTCCCGCTTTGAATTCTTCAAATGACAATCCGGCATTTTTCTCCGGGAAATATTTGCCGACTAAATCAACCGCCAGTACAACGACGCAACGCTCAAACGTAAACGGGTTGAACGTATCAACTACCGCGTATTCCACATTTGCACCAACAGCCAATGCTGTGTTGGAAGGCAATGTCCATGGGGTTGTCGTCCATGCTAAGATAGATGCATTGTTTAGTGTCGCACCAATTTTCGATTGCAACGAAGCAGTAGCTTCTGCGGTTAACTTAAACATTGCCACCGCCGACTTGTCCTTCACGGGGCGATAACATCCCGGCTGATTCAATTCGTGTGATGAAAGTCCTGTTCCCGCTGCAGGAGAATAGGGTTGAATGGTGTATCCTCGATACAATAAATTCTTGTTGTACAGTTGCTGCAACAGCCACCACACACTTTCGATATACGTGTTTTCGTAGGTGATGTATGGATCTTTCATATCCACCCAATAGCCCATCAAACGGGTAAGTTCTTCCCATTTGTCGGTATATTTCATCACTTCGTTACGACACGCTTTATTGTATTCGTCGATGGTAATTTTTTTACCGATATCTTCTTTGGTAATGCCCAATGTCTTTTCAACACTCAGCTCAATCGGCAATCCGTGTGTATCCCAGCCTGCTTTGCGCTTTACTTGTTTTCCTTGCAACGTTTGGTAACGGCAGAAAATGTCTTTCATGGTGCGCGCCATCACGTGGTGAATGCCGGGCATGCCATTAGCAGAAGGAGGTCCTTCGTAAAACACAAATGGAGCCGCGCCTTCGCGGGAAGTAACACTCTTCTCGAATGTGCGGTGCTCGTCCCAGTAACGCAGCACTTCATCAGCAATGCGCGGGAGATTTAGCTGTTCAAATTCCGGATACGTTTTCATTCGGGCGCGAAATTACGCAAATCCGCGTTAACGCCTGATATAAAGCCTGTAAGTCTGCAGGGGAAGTGGAACAAGATTCCATTCGGGATTTTGAATTTCAGATTGAGACATGAAATACCGCCCGGTCTCTTGTTGGTTATAATTCACTGCAATACCGTGAATACGCTGCATGTAGCAGATTAAAGGCCAATCGAAAATTGCAGTGTCATCCAGGATAAGGATTCGTTCCTCTTGAATTGTGGCGCTCACTATGGCCAGATCATGAAGTTTGTCGGCATCACGTTTAGGCTGCCCCCATTTCCAAACAGTAACCACAAGCGACCCAACAAGCACCAATAATGCAAAGCTTCTAATCCCTATTTGAAGTTTGTGCGAACGTAATGTTTTTTGTTGCAGTTTCTCAGCTAATGGAGCAATTATGATTGCAAAAAATAAAGCGATGAACGGCAACGCTGTTAGTTGATAAAATCCACGCTGTTCACGCGTTACCATAAGCGGTAAGATCCCGGAAAGCCCAACCAGCAGCATGAAGAGCGCCATTTTGCGATGTTGCCGAAAATGAGCGGAGATCGTTTGAAAGCCGCAGACCATCACCGCAATTGCTGACATAATTACTGCGGGAATAACATATAGCCATAGTTCTTTCAGGTGCGCAAAGTGAGAGCCGCTTGTTGCTGTAACGCCTGCAAAGGTTTTTGTGAAACGCGACTTAAAATAAGCCTCAAAGCTCGAATGTGCCGGTTCGTACAAGTAAAAGAAAACCACTGACAGCAAAGGAATACAAAGCACGATAAGCGAACTCCACGTTGCGCGCTTAATGGAAATTGAACGATGTGTGAACCAATACAATGCAGGACCGGCCAATAAGAATAAACCTTGCACGCCTTTTGTTAACCCGGCTAATGCCAGGAAAGCTCCGGAAAGCAAGAGCAATCCAGCATTCAGCGACGACTGTTGTAAAGCCTTTAATTGAACATGGGCAGCGGCCAGCACAAACAGAACCATGGTACATTCTGCCACACCGTTAATGTGAGCCCAAAAGGTCACAGGGATAGTTAGGTAGATGAACAGTGGAAGAAAACCTATCGAATGGTTTGGGTATACGAGCCTCCAAAACTTATGTAAAAGATAGATGCCGACTACAGCTGTGCAAAGAGAGTAGACGCGTTCCGTATAAAATTCGTAGCCCAGAACTTTGAAAAACAAGCCCTGAAGGAAAAACAAAAGAGGGGGCTGCTCGTGAAAAGCCCCGGCACTGGTAGCGCTGAAATAGGGCTCCCAAAATGTACCTAGACCAAGTGCGTAATTTTTACTGACGCACGCGTACAGTACGCCATCCATAAACATGCCATCCATGAAAAGCGCAGGAACAATAAGAGCACATCCAATGACAAGCGTTAACAGTAGCAACGGGTTACGCACGGCTCTTAATCTATTGTTGCAATAACTTTCAATTCAATGGCAATGGGCGTTGGCAGACAGTTGATTTCTAATGTAGTTCTGCACGGTGGATTTTTGCCGAAATATTCTGCCCACAATTTGTTGTATGTCGGGAAATCGTCTTTCATGTTGGTCAGAAAAACGGTAACATCCACAATATTATCCCAACTGCTTCCGGCATCTTCCAGAATGTAACGTACATTTTGAAACACGCTTCTGCATTGCGTTTCAATGTCGTAAGAAATAATACTTCCTTTTTCATCCAATTCAACGCCGGGTATTTTTTTTGTTCCACGTTCGCGCGGACCAACGCCGGACAGAAACAACAAATTACCTACGCGTTTCGCATGAGGATATAAACCAACCGGTTCAGGAGCTTTGGAAGAATCAATGGATGTGGACATGGCTGTAGAATTAACAAGGTCAAAAGTAAGAACATAAAAAGACTATTCGAATACTAATCGCACGCGGTGGTGGCGTGTTGTGTCGTAACGAAACGTTTAAATTTTATATCTTTCTGATTATTCAGAATTCCCAATTTAAAAAAGCCCGATGAAAAAGAGCTACTATTTGATTTTATTGATGATGTCAGCGTTGGTCTCTAATAGACTATCAGCACAATGTACAGGATTCTACGATGGTTTTGAATCCGGAGTTTTTACAACTCCCTGGGTTATGGGTACCGGTGCGTATACGATGTCTGTGCCATCGACAAGTCCTGCAGTTGGTACGTACAACCTGAACATGACGTCCTTGTCATCCAACTCCTTTTATGAAGGACCACGAGCTTTGTTTCCGGTTTCTACCCCGAATTATATTTCTTGGCGTTGCAGAACGAACACTACAACCGGGGCTAATGGTTATTTCGTCATAGGTGACGGAAACGTAGCGACTAATAACGGAATTCTCTTCGCGTATTTCAACGGCACATCACAACTCCGATTTTTCGCGAATACCGGATACAATTATCCGATTACTGCAAACACTTGGTATCATGTGGAGTGTTATCTCAACTGGACGAATAGAACCATGGACATATACATCAATAATACATTGGTGCTTACTGCATGGCCGTTCCGCTCCACGACATCCACAAATGTAGACCGCGTGTTGATGCATAGTTTGGTTGCATCAAGTGCAGATTACGATGAAATAATTATTGGAACAGCACCCGTTACTGCTACATCAACATCAAATTCTGTTTCTTGTTTTGGTGCTAACGACGGTTCAGCAACGGTATCCGCAACAGGAGGTAATGGAATTTATACCTACAGCTGGGCTCCGAGCGGAGGTACTTCAGCAACGGCAACGGGGTTGTCGGCAGGAACGTATACGTGTACTGTAACCGATGGAACTGGTTGTACGGGAGCTGCATCAGTTACAATTACGGAACCCGCGGACATAGCTCTTAGCGCTGTGCCAACAAATGTATCCTGTAATGGTTTCGCAGATGGCTCTATCAACCTTACAATTTCCGGTGGTACTCCTGGCTATACACAGATTTGGAGTAATGGTGACATCAGCGAAGATCCGGTTAATATGACCAGCGGATTGTACAATGTATATGTTGAAGACGCAAATGGTTGCAGAGACACATTGTTTAGTGTGGTCATAACGGAGCCCCCCGCACTGCAGGCTACTGTCGGAACAACTGGAATATTATGTAACGGAGATACGGGAAGTGTAAGTGCTAACGTAACGGGAGGAACTCCCGGATATTCGTACGCATGGTCTTCCGGTGGTAGTGCAGCGTCAGAGTCAGGCTTAGTTGCCGGAACATATTCGGTTACCATTACCGATGCAGCAGGTTGTGTAACTACTTCGACTGTCGTGTTAACGGAACCTCCGCCTATAGGGATAGTTCTTGGCGGCACGACTTCGGCGTGTCAAGGTGATTCCGTAATAGTAAACAGTACAACATCGGGCGGTACTCCGGGGTATTCATATATGTGGATGCCGGGTAATAGCACGAACGTTGATTTAAACGATGTGATTTTTGTGACAACCACATATACGTTGACGGTTACCGATGCTAATGGTTGCAGTTCAACGGCCAACACATTTATAGCGGTGAATTCATTACCTGTAGTTGCATTAGGTGCAGATATTTCAATTTGCGACAACAGTGTCGTGCTGGATGCACAAAATCCGGGAGCTTCGTATTTGTGGAGTTCCGGTTCAACGACACAAACAGATACTATCCTGAATTCCGGAATTTATTCTGTTCAAGTTACGGACGCGAATGGATGTACCGGAACAGATACAATCGTAGTTAATATCAATCAAAGCCCGATTGTTACTTTGGGTGGAGATACTGCAACTTGCGGCGGGGGAATTTTGTTGGACGCGGGACATCCGGGTTCGTCCTTTGTTTGGAATGATAACTCAACGGCACAAACTTTATTGGCAACAGCTACGGGAACCTATTTTGTTACTGTAACCGATGCTAATGGGTGCTTCGGTTCGGATACTATTAATGTAACACTAAATGCACCTCCTGTTGCATCAGGAACAGCCTCGTCTACGGCCGTGTGTTTAGATGATGCCAACGTCACTTTAACCGGCTCTCCTGTTGGAGGTAATTGGTCAGGACCGGGTGTTACAGGAAATTCGTTTGATCCTTCTGTTGGTGTCGGTGCGCAAACAGTAAGTTATACTTATACCGATAACAATGGTTGTGAAGACATTACTACGGTTGTGATTAACGTTAATGCATGCGTAGGATACGAGGAGTCTTTCGCATTAGCCGGGATAAGTGTGTACCCTAATCCAAACAACGGCATGTTTGCTATTGCATTCGATGCCGCTATTGGTGATGTGTTCATTCAGGTAATCGATATTCAGGGTCGCGCAGTTATGCAGATTAATGAGAACAACGTGCAGCCCGGTTATGTGAAGTACATCACTTTGGAAAATATGAGTGCAGGACTTTACACGGTGCGTATTGTTTCAGCGCAAGCTGTCCATGCGGTTAAATTAATCGTGCAACAATAAGCCGGATCATTTAATTTATTAAAGGAGACGCACATTGTGACGTCTCCTTTTTGTTTTCTTAAGAATTTGGCGACGCTATTTATAAAAGAAACTCATCCACATTTTGAGGTGAGACCACTTCGCTTACAACAGGCTGATACGCTTTGGTAAACGTGAGTGGAAATTTCACTTTTTTGTGTTTGTTCCATTTCAACTCCCACGCGTAAATCTTCCCGCGGTATTCTTCCACATAATCGACTTCCTGCTGAGCCGTGGTTCTCCAGAAATACGAGCGGATGTTCCAATTTTCGTATCGCAACTTTTTAATACGCTCGCTGATCACGAAGTTTTCCCATAACGCACCTACGTCGTCACGCCGCGTAATGGTTTCGAAACGCGACAACACAGCGTTGCGAATGCCGTTGTCGTAAAAGTATATTTTACGCGACTTGGTCAACTCGTTACGCACGTTTCGGTTAAATGCATTTAATCGAAAAATCACAAATGCTTTTTCCAATAATTGAATATATCGTTCAATTGTTTCTTTATCCAATTGGCATAGTTGCGCCAATTCGTTGTAAGAAACTTCAGAGCCTATTTGTAATGCTAACGCTTGCACCAAACGCTCCAGTTTTTCCGGCTTTTGCACTTTGTCGAGCATTAACACATCTTTATACAGATAGCTGTCGGCAATTGATTTAATTAAGACTTCTGCATGATCATCGTCGCTTACAATTTCCGGATAATAGCCATACACCATACGATGCGGAATACTCCGCTTTTCTTCCAGCAAGCCGTGGTGCTGCACCATTTCATAAAATGACAGCGGAAACATTTGAAACTCCCATTTCCGTCCGGTTAGCGGCTCGTTAATGTGATTGCGCAATTCAAATGATGAGGACCCGGTTGCAATTACTCGCGCTGTTTTTATACGGTCGGTAATAATTTTAATAGCCACACCGATATTAGGAATACGTTGCGCTTCATCAATTACGACATATTTAGCTTTCCCGATAATTCGTTTCAATTGTGCCACGTTGGGTTGAGCCAGCAAGTCGCGGGTGTCGGCATCATCTCCGTTTAACCACAAGGTGTTTTTGGATGCAAAAAGTTGATCGAGCAGGGTGGTTTTCCCTACTTGTCTCGCCCCAAGGATTATAATGGCCTTATCACCCTTAAGTTTGGCAGCAATTTCCTTTTCCAGAACACGATTAAACACACTCAAAACTATGATAAAATTCGATTGCAACCGAAAAAAATCATAATAAATTTCGGTTATAACCGAAAAAAATCATAATAATTTTCGGTTTTATGCCGGATTGTGTTAACCTTCAGGTCTTGTTTATTTCTTCTTCGGGTGTTCCATCCTGCTGATGCGCTCGCGTAATTCCTGCATTTCTTTGCGCAACAAGAGGACATCTTCTCGCAGCAATTGTATTTCATGCTGTGATTTGGAATAAGGCTGTTCCGGTTCTGCACTTAGTTTCCCGGATTTGATGGTAGCATCGTGAATTTTCCCGAAAAAATCATGTGATAAAACACGGGAAATAGTTTGAAGTAACTCGGTATCTAAACTTTTTCTTTTAAAAATACTGTAAGCATTTTCTCGGGATGAATTAATTCTCCGGGCGAATTCACTTACGGTCATCCCGTTCTTTTTAAGGACTTTATGGATTTCAGATCCAATGTGTTGAGCCATGTACAAATGTCCATCTTATCGAATGTAATCATTTGTTGTCGGCTGGTGTTTTGAAATAACAAAAACGGTTGTATAATTGCACAGAAACGTAACACCATAACCCAATGAAAAACTTAAAAACACTTTCTTTACTGTTGTTCTTATTTACAGTAACACTTACGCTTAATTCTTGTCGTCAGGAAGGATGTACAAATGCTGCTGCGTGCAATTTTGACCCGGATGCTGATAAGGATGACGGCTCATGCGAATTAAAAGGCACTGTTACATTTTGGCAACGTACCAATAGCGGGTTCGATTACACCGACGTAACGATAGGAGGTACAACTGTTGTCATTACATCAGAGTACACCAACACGCCGAATTGTAATGCTTCGGGCTGTGCCAATTTTACTTTGTGTCCCGGCACGTATAGTTATTATGCAGAGGAACAATTTCCCGGAACAGCTTACTGGTCGGGCACTGCGGTAGTCAACAACAACGGATGTTTAACAATTGAATTACAATAAAACCCAAACCAAATTAACACATGAAGAATATTTTATTAATTATTGGAGTTGCGGCTGTTGTGCTGACATCGTGTACAATTGAAAAGCGTCATTATTCTAGCGGATATTACGTTTCGTTTAATCATAAAAATGTCAAAGGTGAAACACGTCCGGATGCAGTTCAGCAAGAAAAGAGCAGTAGTCACGAAACTACTATCATCGTTGAAGAAAAATTGAGTCAAACGAATGATCTAAGCGAAAATTCTTCCACAGCAATTGTTCCGCCTGTTACTATCGAAAAAGAAGTTGCAGTTGCTCCACATATTGCAACACCAAGTTCGGCTGTTGATAAGCAGGTGGTAAAGGAGAGTACACAGAAGGAAAAATCCGAGAAAGTAAATCCGTTACCGACAAAGTCGAATAGTTCAGCAGGCCGTGGAAAAAGTCAGATAGTGGCGTTACTTCTTTGTTTGTTTTTGGGGTATTTAGGAATACACCGCTTTTATCTGGGATACACAGGACTAGGACTGTTGTACTTGTTTACACTGGGTTTATTCGGAATTGGTTGGTTGATAGATCTGATTTTGTTGATTATTCCAAACGGGTTATGTCCAAAGGGTAAAACGAGTTATAAGGAGTGAGGTATATGAAAACAACCATATTAATTGCAGCGATTGCAACAATTCTTGTATCCTGCAAAAAGGAGGAAAAAAAAGAGTATTCCTGCAGATACTATAAAAACGGCAACAACTGGGTATTCTTGGAATGCGGAAAGTTCACCGATCAGGATAATGCAGCAACAATGCAAAACTATTCAGACGGAACAACAAGAAAAGCTTCTGATTGCTCAGAATGCAACGAACTGATGGCCACTCTTCCGCAATAACTGCACGATTCTATGCACATTGTTTAACGTGGGTTACTGTTTTTTATTTTAAGTCATGTGGACAAGAATTATTATGACATATTGGGGCTACATCAAAGTGCCTCCGCCGAGGAGATTAAAAGTTCTTTCCGAAAACTAGCACATAAGTATCATCCGGATAAAAATCAAGGGGATAAATTTTGCGAAGAACGGTTTAAGGAAATTCATGAGGCCTATGAGGTGCTTTCAGATCCCGGAAGACGAACGATGTTCGACTCTGTGTATAATACTTATTTCCGCAAGGAGCACAATGCGAAAACGACAAATAAAACCAATGCAGAGGATAATACAGACAAATCGAAGCGTGAGCAACAAGTGCGGGCGGAAACAGAACGATTGGAGAAGGAAAGGGTAGCAAAAATTAAACGAACAGCACAACTTCAATTCGAAGATAAGGCTTGGATATTCATTGGTAATTGGTTTGTAATTCCGGGATTGGTTGGCCTGTGGATGTTTATAAAATATCGCAGCGAAGGATATACAAAGAAGGCAAATTCTGTTTGCTGGTTGACTATATTCAGTTTTCTTGGTTTGTTGGTACTAATTGTGGTTATGGTTTTTGCGAAAGCTATTGGTTATTCAAGGTCTTACTAGGTGGATAAAAGAAGGCTGCATATAACATTTTGCCATCGCAAGCCGGAGCGTTCTTTCTTTTGGAAAGGGAGACAATTCCCTGTTTGTGCAAGATGTACAGGCATTCACTTAGGTTATATCACGTTTCCTTTGTTTCTATTCAATGTTGTAACAATGAACATTTGGTGGACAATAGCGCTAATTCTTCCAACATATATCGACGGAGTGACACAGGCCGCCTTTGGCCGTGAAAGCAACAATTTGTTCCGTGTTACAACAGGAATAATGGCAGGAGTAGGCGCAATGTCGCTTGTTGCAATCATCGGTAAATATATCGGCCTTCAGATCTTATTAATGTTAAAATAGATTCACTTATGTCAACACAACAACAACTACCGAAGGAGGACAATCCTAAAGATGAATTGCACTCAGGTTTAGTTATGCTTTCCTTCTGCATTCCATTGGCCGGAGCTATTATTTACTTTAAGAATAAGGATACCATGCCGAATAAAGCAAAAGCGGCTTGCCATGCAGCGCTGTTGGGTTTCGGCCTAGGCATTTTGTTCAATATTATCGGCACAATAGCAGGTAATCGTTAGTGCCGGAGCCGGGAGTAATTCAATAATGGGTTTTCGTAAAAGTAGAATGAGGATTATGACAATCATGAATTAGTGAGTCCGGAAAACATTTTCAACAAATTATAATTTCACTATATTTCCAATTCAATTGATAAATACTTCAATGAATAAAATGGCAAAATTATCTTCGATTATCGGATTGGTAATAATCCTATTCTCCTGTGAAAACGAAAACGCAATTAAGCAATAGGTGTTAGATTCTATCAAACGCGCCAACGACTCGGCTGAGTTAGCACAGCTGCGAGAACAAAAAAGAAAAGCAGATTCCATCGACAACATAGTAGTAGATGAGAGAGCATTGCAAGATTCGTTGTCAGCTATGATGAACAATACTACCGATTCATTAATGCATGCAATGGAGCAAATGCCGAAAGAAGATTCCGTGAAAGAAGCTAACAAAAGAAGACGTTGATAAGGAAGCACGGAAGTTTCACAAGTAGTATTTTTAGTATCAAAGGGAAATTGGGGCGGAGTGCATAATTCTCGGATTCAAGCATAAATCACATTTATAATCGATTAGTTGTATAGTGACTGATGGGATAACAATTGTTGGTTAAAGCGCATAGGTTGAATAATAGCCTGCCACATTTCCCTCACTCTCCTTACCTTGCACACATGAAACGTTTGGTAATACTGCTGCTCGTTATATGCTGTGTTCATCCCACATTTGCACAACGTGAACGCGTTACTTCCAAGCGACTTTTTATTACTTCAGGCTTTAACCTTGGAGGCGCCGGGTTTTCTCCCAATTTCAGTCAGCAGTTAGAAGGTTCTGCACGATATCGACGTACGACCAATTTTGCAGTGGGTAATGTTACCGATGTTGACGGCAATTCCTCCTTTGCCATCATTGCGAACACTACAGTGGGTGTGCACTCGGGATTTATCGTACGTGATAAAAACAAAAAGGGTTTTACAGGAATCGATTTTGAATTTCAACAGAACAAAGCGTGCTACAGTTTTAATAATCCGTTTGTGTATTCGTTTCAGGGCGATAGTTCCTTGAAATGGGTGATGACCGATAAATATTTAAGAGCCGGCGTAACATTGCAACGAACGTTCTTTTTATCCGATGTTTCTGCAATGGGCGGTGAGCAGCACATTTATGCAAGGTTGTCCTATGCACATACTTTTTACAATAGAAACTTTAATGTGCGCATTAAACAAGATCACTTTGAAGACTGGACGGAAAACGGTCGCGGAATGACTGCGCGCACTATTGAAGCGAATATCGGCAAAGGCATGATCAGTGCTGAGGTTGGACTTAAACAATTTTCACCGGACAAAGATCGGTCGGTGGATATTGGAATTGTTGTTCATGTTCCGGTAAAGCCTACATATGTGGATCAGTACACGTTTTATCAGGGCAATGTTGTGGTGGGTAAACAGAATGTAACGTATCACGGAAGTTCGCTGATGTTGAATTTCAGATATAACTTCCAGCCTCCCGTGAAGCATCGTGCCCCGGACACGACTCGTAAAGCGCCACCGGTGGTTCAAACCGTGGACACGACTTCGCGCAAAATGGATGTGCAGTTAACATACAAAACATCGCACCAAAAAATTAAAATTATAGTGTACGATCGTAACGAAGTAGATGGCGATAAAATTTCCCTCTATCATAACGGAAAACTTATTGCAGCGAATGTTGTCCTGAAAAGACGCAAGAAGCGCTTTAAAGTAAAGTTAGATCCCGGCAGCAATTACATTCTGATGTACGCAGAAAACCTGGGAGAAATTCCGCCGAACACAGCGGCTGTGGTGATTAAGTCCGGACGGAAGAAGAAGAATGTTACAATTTCTTCGGATGAGAGCAAGAGTGGTGCGATCGAGTTGATCTATACGCCCCGATAGAGATATTGCTACTGTAAGATTTATTAAATTAGCCGCATACCAAAACCTACTCTTGATGAAAAAATCTTTACAACGCTTAAGGCAACACGTTGTTGTGGCCGGCTTATTGGCATTGCCTTTTGTAAGCTCAGCACAAACAACGGTAACATTTTCTTATACAGGCGCGCCTCAAACATGGGTGGTGCCATCTTGTGTTTTTACAGTAACAATTGACGCTTACGGCGCTCAAGGAAATTCTAACAACCTTGGTGTAACAGGAGGATTGGGAGGTCGAGCGCAAGGTGTACTTAATGTTACACCGGGACAAACACTTACCATATATGTTGGCGGTGGTGGACAAGTTTCTACATCCGGTGGATATAATGGTGGAGGCACCGGAGGCACATCGCCCTGCGTGCAAGCGGAAGCCGGCGGAGGGGGTGGCGCAACGGATATACGTTACCCCGGAACTACGATAAATGATCGCGTGTTGGTTGCCGGTGGCGGTGGCGGAGCTGGGGGCAATCGCGTTGCAGGATGTGGTCGCGGTAATGGCGGCGGCGGCGGTGGCGGATATTACGGTGGCGGTGGCGGTGCTGCTTGGCCCGGCGGTACACCCGGCCCAAATCCGACGGGAGGCACACAGGCCGCGGGAGGCGCAGGCGGGGTGTCAACATACGCAACAGCTGCACCTGCTAATAACGGACAGAATGGGGCATTGGGATTAGGAGGAAATGGCGGATTAGAGTTAACCAGTAATCAGGCCGGTAGTCAGGCCGGAGCTATTGGCGGGCCGGGTGGTGCCCTATTGGCAGCGTCAGGGAACTACGCGGGAAATTTTAGCGGACAAAGTGGTGCAGGCGGATCAGGTTATATCGGAGGTGTTTCGACAGGAAGTGTAACTGAGGGAGTTCGCACGGGGAACGGGGAAGTAATTATCACGTATACAACAGGCGGCACTCCTCCTGCTCAACCAGGCGCCATTGCGGGTAATACTACATTCTGTGAAGGCGACACTGTTTCTTTCTCTATCGCAACAGTAGCATTGGCTACAAGCTATACGTGGACAGCGCCTGTAGGATTTTCTATCGTTAATGGACAAGGCACCACCAACGTAACTATGGTTGCTGGAACAACCGGTGGTGTAGTTGAAGTAACTGCGGATAACGTTTGCGGCTCAAGCCCTGTGCAGTTTGTAGGAGTTGTAGTGAATTCGTTACCGATAGTTACGGCGAATGCCGCTTCGGGTGCTGTTTGCATTGGCTCGAGTGATACGCTGTTTGCAGCCGGAGGGAATACGTACACATGGAGTACCGGTGGAACTACAGATACAGAAATTGTTTCACCTTCATCTGCGACAACGTATACTGTAATTGCAACAGATGGTAACGGTTGTAGCAATAGCGCAACGGTTTCAGTTAACGTTAATGCATTGCCTGTGGTATCTGCATCTGTTCTGGATGGTGTTATTTGTGCGGGTGAATCGGATACACTAATGGCTTTAGGTGCTCTATCTTATGTTTGGAGTTCGGGAGGGACATCAGCTTCGGAACCGGTGATGCCAACTGTTACAACAAATTATATTGTTGCCGGAACTGATAGTAATGGCTGTGTAAACACAGATACTATTGCTGTTGTGGTAAATGCTTTGCCTGTTGTTAATCTGGGTGCTGATATTGCATCGTGTGGATCTGCGGTGGTATTGGATGCACAAAACGCAGGTAGCGCATACAGCTGGTCTTCCGGCGCAACAACACAAACAGATACAGTTCAGACTGCAGGAACATATTCAGTTGAAGTTGTCGATGCCAATGGTTGTGTGAATTCGGATACGATCAATGTTACATTCAACGCAACCCCAACTGTTTTCTTAGGTCAGGATACAGCATTGTGTGGTGATGCATTAGTGCTGGATGCACAAAATGCGGGAGCTTCCTATTTGTGGTCAACAGGAGACACGACACAAACGACTGTAGCTTTGACAACAGGAACATATGTTGTTGATGTAACTGATGCAAATGGATGTGTAGGATCCGATACCATTACGGTTACATTAAATCCAATCCCTTCAGTTACTGCAACAGCGGCGGCTACAAATGTTTGTACCGACGATGCGAATGTTGCATTAACAGGCACACCTGCTGGTGGAACATGGAGCGGTCCGGGCGTTTCCGGTAATAGTTTCGATCCTTCTGTTGGAGTAGGCACACAAGTGTTGACATATTCGTATACCGACAGCGCAGGATGTTCTGCTTCCGACAACGTTGCAATTGATGTGAATGCTTGTGTAGGAGTTGAAGCCTTTAACTTACAATCAGGCGTTGTGTTGTATCCGAATCCAAATGATGGAAACTTTAACCTGGTATTTAATGGGGCCGCAGGTGACGTGCAGATTCAAGTTGTAGACTTGAGTGGTCGTGTCGTACGTGCAGTTGCTGCACCTAACATGAATTCAGGTAGTCGAGTAGATTTTACATTGAACGATCAGCCTGTTGGTGTGTACTTTGTGCACATTGCAACAACTAGTGATAGGGCAGTGATGAAGTTTACATTAGTGAAATAGTAGGCTTGATAGCAACAAAAAAAGGGGACGCATTTGCGTCCCCTTTTTTTGCAATTTATTGTGCTTAAATAATCAGACACCAAGAATCTTGCTGAATTTCAATAACCAAATCAACCCCTATGAAACCTTTATTTGTAACTATGCTTGCTTTGGCAAGTTGTATGTCGCTTCACGCGCGCGACACCACCAAGACAAAAGATAACTCCATGAACAGACGTTACTTCGAACTGAGTTTCGGTCAATCGAAGTTGTTCATTTCTGACAGTCGTTTACTCGATTTGCGCAACACGCAAGCCGTTGTCGTTCCAACCAACGCTATTCTGTTTCTGGCTACTTTCCGGCCCGAAAAGCGACTACGTGTTCCTACATTTTTGAATTTACCTACCGGGCCAAAACAATTTATTGTGGATGGTTTGCTGGTCAGTGAAAGAGCATCACCCACCTTTGGAACAGGTGTTCAGTTTAAAGTTTTCGGAACAAAATTCGGAGAGAAGAGCGGATTGGAAATGGAAGTCGGGCCTTTGGCAAGTTTTTTATTGGATAAAGGAGGGAACGTTCGCTTTGCGCCTATTGTTGCCGGGCGTTTTCGTTTTATCAAGAATCAGGACTTTACGATGTACCTGGGATCCAGTTATTCTATCGGGATTAATGCTTTCGCGTTGATTTACGGTACCGGCTACGTGTTTTAGAGGAGGCTCACGTTTACTAAGGAATAAAAAAAGGGAGAGCATTTGCTCTCCCTGTATGTTACGCTAAACGAACGTTTACAGCGTTTGGTCCTTTACGACCGTCCTGTACTTCGAAGATAACTTCGTCGTTTTCGCGAATATCTTCTTTCAAGCCTGTAGCGTGTACGAAGATTTCTTGTCCGTTTTCATCTTTAATAAATCCGAAACCTTTTGTTTCGTTAAAGAATTTAACTGTTCCTTTTTTCATTTTGTTGTTGATTAATGTCCGTCTTACGACGGGGTTTTATTGGTGATTAAAAAATTACGAAAATGGGTGCGCGGCCACTACTTCAACTTGCTTTTTGATCAGTTTGTTGATATCACGCATGTAAGGGCGTTCCTCGTTGGTGCAAAAACTCAACGCTGTTCCGCTGTTGCCGGCTCTTCCGGTTCTTCCGATACGGTGAACATAAGTTTCAGCCTGTTCCGGAATTTCATAGTTAATAACGTGCGACAGTTGCTGCACATCAATACCGCGTGAAGCAATATCAGTTGCAACTAAAACACGAATACGACGTTGCTTAAAATTCTGCAACGCTTTTTCACGAGCGTTTTGTGATTTGTTACCGTGAATAGCTTCGGCACGAATACCTAATGCATTCAAATCTTTAGCAACACGATCTGCACCACGCTTAGTACGTGTAAATACCAATACATGCTCGATCGTTTTATCTGTTAAAACGTGCTTCAATAATAAGCGCTTGTCTTCTTTCTTAACGTAATACACCGCTTGTTTAACTGCTTCCGCAGTAGAAGAAACGGGAGAAACAGAAACGTGAACCGGATTATTCAATAATTGATTGGCCAGTTTCATGATTTCCGGAGCTGCGGTTGCAGAGAAGAACAATGTGTGACGCTTAGCCGGTAATACCGCGATGATCTTGCGAATATCACGAATAAAGCCCATGTCTAACATGCGATCCGCTTCGTCCAGCACCAAAAATTCTAAGTGTTTCAAAGAAACATATCCTTGCTCCATTAAGTCGAGTAAACGACCGGGAGTAGCTACGATGATATCCGGATGACGTTGTAAACTCGCTACTTGAGGACGCTGAGAAACACCACCGAATAATAAAGTATGTTTAATCGGCAACTGACCACGATACGTTGTGATGGAGTCGCTGATTTGTAATGCGAGTTCACGTGTCGGCGCTAAAATAAGTGCACGAACACCATTGCCCTGTTTTGCTTTTGCTGTTAAAAGTTGCAGCATTGGAAGAACAAAAGCAGCTGTTTTTCCTGTGCCGGTTTGTGCACAGCCGAAAATATCACGGCCTTGCAAGATGTGTGGAATGGATTGCTCCTGAATAGGAGTTGGTTGATCATAGCCCTTAATTTCTAAAGCTTTCAAGAGAGGCTCGATCAGATTTAATTGTTTAAACGACATTTAAAATTGTTGTACGTAAATATTTCAAACCATCGCACAAGTACGACGTTTGTTGATTTTCTCAGAAAACTGTAGGAAATCGATTGGAGAGGGTGAGCTAACAAACAAGCGAAGAAACAATCTTCATGAAGAATTACAAAGGTATACTAAAAAAATGACGGTTTTACAAAAGCCATGAAATATATTTTCGGGTGATTTATCCGGAATTTGGATAATTGCATCATTAATCGTAATATTGCGATAAATAAATCCCATGGGAACTTCGAAGTCGGAAGAATTCACAAACAAGGAAAACAAAATAGCCGCTTACGCTAAAGCATTTGCACATCCGGCGCGCGTTGCTATACTTCAATTGCTTATTAAGAAGCAAGCATGTGTATGTGGTGATATAGTTGATGAGTTGCCGTTGTCCCAAAGCACGGTTTCACAACACTTAAAGGAATTAAAAGCCGCCGGATTGATTCAAGGAACCATAGAAGGTGTCAGTATCTGTTATTGTATTAATGAAAAAGAATGGAACAATGCACGCAAATACCTCAACGAGTTGTTTGAGATGAGTGTGAAACTTAAATCAAATTGTTGTTAAAAAACATAAGTCTATGAAACTATCCGCTGTTAAAAAAGCATTGACTCAATTAAGTGATGTCAATTTTATTTTGCCCGATGGGCGCATGGTGCCTAGTCACTTCCACGTTACGGAAGTGGGTGGTGTAACAAAAAACTTCATCGATTGCGGCGGTACCGTTCGCAAGGAGGAGGTCATTAATTTTCAACTTTGGGAGGCGAATGATTTTGATCATCGTTTGAAACCGCAGAAGCTGAACGATATTATTGCACTGTCCGAACGTGTATTGGGGTTGCAGGACGAAGAGGTTGAAGTGGAATATCAGGGCGATACTATAGGCAAATACGGATTGGAGTTTGACGGAATAAATTTCCTCCTCACGAGCAAACAAACTAATTGTCTTGCATCCGATAAGTGCGGTATTCCTGTTGAAAAGCAAAAACTCTCTTTAGCTTCATTAACGCCGGAAGGAACTACTTGTAAACCGGGCGGCGGTTGTTGTTAAGTAAATATTTATGTCGGCTAATAACTGTGCTCCGGTTGCTCAGCGGAAGCAACTTTCATTTTTAGATCGCTATTTAACCTTGTGGATTTTCCTCGCCATGATTGTTGGCGTCGGCCTGGGTTATTTATTCCCGCAAGTGAAGGTGGTCATGCATACGATGTCATCAGGCACTACCAATATTCCGTTGGCAGTGGGTTTGATTCTCATGATGTATCCGCCACTGGCAAAGGTCAAGTACGAAAGTTTGGGCGAAGTGTTCAGAAATGTAAAGGTGCTGACGGCCTCTTTGATCTTGAATTGGGTAGTAGGCCCAATTTTAATGTTTGTGCTGGCAATCGCGTTATTAAACGGTTATCCGGAATACATGGTGGGCGTTATTCTCATCGGTTTGGCGCGCTGTATTGCGATGGTTGTCGTGTGGAATGATTTAGCAGATGGAAGCAGAGAGTATGCGGCAGGACTTATTGCACTGAACTCCATTTTTCAGGTTTTACTGTACAGCGTTTACGCCTGGATTTTTATAACCGTGCTTCCTCCGATATTTGGCTTCTCCGGATTTCAAGTAGATATAAGTATTGCTCAAGTTGCAGAAAGTGTGGCAATTTACCTCGGCATCCCGTTTGTTTTAGGAATACTCTCTCGCTATACGCTAATTCGCCTTAAAGGGGAAGAGTGGTTTATGAAGGTGTTCGTGCCGCGCATTTCTCCAATAACGTTAATTGCTCTTCTTTTAACTATTGTAATCATGTTCAGTTTTAAAGGAGATACAATTATTGAAATTCCGTTCGATGTTTTGCGCATTGCTATCCCTTTAGTCATTTACTTTTCCGTAATGTTTGTGATTAGTTTTTTCATCGGTAAGTATTTCGGTGCAGATTATTCTAAAAGTACAGCCATCGCATTTACGGCAACAGGGAACAATTTCGAGTTAGCTATCGCAGTCGCAATTGGCGTCTTCGGAATCAATAGCGGACAAGCATTTGCCGGCGTTATTGGTCCACTCGTTGAAGTTCCCGCATTAATTGCATTGGTGAATCTGGCATTCTTTTTTCGTAAAAAATATTTTAAATAAATCCGTACACCATGTTCAATCAGTTGAGAACATATTTGCAGGCACGCGAGTCGGAGTTTGATCAAATTTCAGAGGAGCGTAAAAGGATATTGGGTAATATTTCAAATTATATTGCGAAAAAGTTGGGTGGCGCAGAAGTTGCACAGCTTGTATATGTCTGCACTCATAACTCGCGCAGAAGTCATTTCGGTCAGGTTTGGGCGCAAGTTGCGGCACATTATTACAACGTACATGCTGTGAAAACATTTTCGGGAGGAACCGAAGCTACCGCGTTACATGCCAATACTGCAGCAGCATTACGACGTGCCGGACTAGAAGTAAATGTTGTCGATGAGAGCGTGAATCCCGGGTTCGAAATTTATTTCGACGAGCAAACGGCGCCAATTGTTTGCTTCTCAAAAACGTATGACCACGAATTAAATCCGCGACAAAATTTTGCTGCAATCATGACGTGCAGCGATGCCGAAGAGAATTGTCCGTTTATTCCGGGTGTTGATTTAAGAATAGCCGCTACATATAATGATCCCAAGATTGCAGATAGCACCTCACAGCAAGATCATACTTATGATGAACGATGCGCACAGATTGCGAGAGAGTGTTTGTGGGTGATGCGCGAAGTGCGCAAGAGCAATTCGATGTGAACGAGGTCCGGTATTTTTCCTTACCCGGTTATACTATTAATAGCTTCTTCTTCGTTGTTCACGTAATCAACCTGAATTCCGCTCAATACGTCCTTGCCGTACTTTTGAAAAATCTCTTGTTTCCCTGCTTCTACGGCTTTCGAAAACCAATCCAGTTCCGGTAATATTTTATAATGATGATTAAGACCTAGTGTCTTCACCTCTTGTTTCCAAACCGCGAAGTACCATTCCATGCTGGGTTGGTGAAAGGTTCGTAATTGTCGTTTATCAAAAAGAAAGTAGCGAGTTGGGTATTCGCTTAACAATGCAGTAATGGCATTAAATATTTTTTTGAACTCGGCAATCGGAATGTATTCACTTTGCGCAGCACATATCGCCATTTTAAGTTCCTTGCAGTACAGGAGTTGTGCATGTTCGAATTGCGAAACGTGTTGAAATGTATAACCGCTATATACTTGTGTTTTCATATTAAAATTGAATAATCTTAAATGATAAATCATCTGTCTGTACGTTGTCGCCTCTCCAAATGGTGTGGCTGTCCAGGATAACCTTACATAAATCCGGTGCGGGAAGTTGGTGGTGATCAGCCAATAATTTGCGCAATTGTGCAGTCATGAATTTACGATCGGAAGGACCACCAAACTGATCGACTAAACCATCTGAAAATAAAACCAGTTTAGACCCTTTCTCAAAAGACAGCGTTCTGTTTTCAATGTTTACTTTTTGTTTATCGCCAATGGAACATTTTGTCACCGGTAATGACGTTACGTTGCCCTCTTTATCGACGTACATTAATTTTCCGTTTGCGGAACTATAAATTAATTCGTTGGTACGATAGGAATAATGAAAAATGCTCCCTTCGAAATGAGCGAGAGAATGGCGGGCGGAATTGAAGGTGTTGTACAAACGGTAGTTCAATAACTCGATTAGGGTTTTTGGGTTGTCCAGCGACAGCGACTGAGAAAGTTCATTCAGAATTAATAACCCTGAAATACTAAGCATAGCAGCCGGAATTCCGTGGCCGGTGGCGTCAAGGAGTCCGAAGAAAACGCCATTATTTGTGCTTTTAATGAACATGGTGTCGCCACCGATTCCTATCTGTTGACTAACATGATAAGCCGCATCATTAAAGTAGATTTTAAGAATATCTGCATTGGGCTGTAAGGAACTTTGAATAATTTGTGCAAAGCTGACGCTCTCAAAAATGTTGGATTGTGTTTCCGTCAGCTCCTTGTTTTACTGCTCAAGTTTATGTTGCGTATTGATAAGAAACTGAGTAGTGCGGGCAAGCATATCTTCTTTTGCTTCCAGTTGCTCTTTATAATAAGCCACACTACCTTCCATAACCGACCTTTATTGTAACGGTAGTAAAACACAGAAATAACCGGAAGGTTTAGCATGAAAACAAAAAAGCTCGACCGTTTTGGTCGAACTTTCTCTGCTTTATGGTGTTACGAATTAATCGGGATCAATGTCATTGATAATCTCTAGCGGCTTCAATGTGCCGTGATATCCAAGTTTAGCTAGTGTTCCTCTTAACATCAGTTTAAGTGCCTTTTTTCCCATCGTGGTTTTAAAATACATTTCTCTTTTTCTAGCGTCATGTTCAAACAGATAATATTCGCAGAAGATTAAATCAAGAGGAATTCTATTCGAAGTGCTAATGTTGCCCCCTGAATTATGTCTTTTAACACGTGCTTCCAGGTTAGTTGTAAAACCGATGTACAGAAAAAAGTCTTTTTTGCTGAAGAGAACATAAACGCAATAAGGGAGTGGCATCGGGAAATGTGAGTATTAGTGATTAATAATAAGAACGCGGGTTTCGTTCAATGTATTCAGACAGTCTATATTGAGGTCGAACTCTCTCTGGCGAAAGAATCATGTAAAAAAAGTATGAAGCAGAACTCCTTTGTCGTTCGCTTCACACCACCATAAAGCGAGAAAGCTCGACCGTTTTGGTCGAACTTTCTCTGCTTTATGGGGTGGAGATTACCGGAGTCGAACCGGTGACCTTTTGCATGCCATGCAAACGCTCTAGCCAGCT